>CAMZKQ010000214.1 GCA_947311265.1 uncultured Chlorobiota bacterium
CTTATTGCCCTCTTACTCATCACATTTTCTGCTCCTGTGTTGGCACAAGAAAATACACTTTACAATATGAAACATGTACCACAGTCCATGATTTCGAACCCAGCACAGCAACCAAGAGCAAAGCTAGTGATTGGCTTCCCCTTACTCTCGAGCATATATGGCGAAGTCTATAATTCAGGGCTAACCCTAAACGATTTGCTCAAACCAAACCCCAATGCCGCAACAACTGGAAAAGCTTTTATGTTCGACCTAAACAATATCCAATCCGTATTGCAAGATAAAAACAACCTTAGCCTAGATGCCCACATCAACCTTATTGATGTAGGCGTAGCCTTTGGCGATAATTACTTCATCAACCTTGGTATAACCACAAAAATTGACCAAGATTTTGGCTACCCCAACTTAGCAGAACTTACAAAAGGAAACGCAAAAGCCAACAATACACCAATCTTGCTCAATTTCAACCAAGACATATCTGTATATAACGAATTTTATGTAGGGCTATCCAAAAAACTATACAACGGGCTTACCCTCGGAGTAAGAGCAAAAATGCTAAAAGGAGTATTAAATGTAGAAACCGAAAAACTTGATTTTTCTTGGCAAACCAATACCGAAGGTTTTTACGAATGGACTTTTAAATCAGATGTAGATATAAAAACCTCATCAATAGCCCCCTACAAAATAACTAGAGATACACAGGGCAACATCACTGGAGTAGAATTAAAAGATACAACAATTTTTGATGATGGGCTTACCAGCAGCCTAATACGCTCACAGCTATTTAAAAATACAGGCTTTGGTATTGATATAGGTGCAGTTTATGAAATCAACCGCTATTTTAAAATCTCCGCTAGCCTTATTGATTTTGGCTACATTAAATGGAAAAACAATGCACAGCAACTAACACAAAGTGGAGAGTATGAATTTTCTGGCTTCGACCCTGGCAAATATGTAAACGATATAGAATCTGTGCTAAACTTAAACGTAGATACACTTACACAACTAGTCATCAATGATTACCTAGACACTCTTACCGTAATCGGAAACCCCGCTATCATAGACCAAGCCTATAAAACAAGGCTAAACACAAAGTTTTTTGTTGGCGCAAACTTTACACCAGTAGAGTGGTTCGATTTTGGTCTGCTTTACCGAGGCACACGTATTGATAAAAAAACATACTCGGCATACACCGCTTCGGCAAATTTTAATTTCTTTAGAGGCTGGTCATTCTCCACCAGTTATACCAAAATGTACCAAACCAACAATATTGGGCTAGGTATAGCCACTAAAATAGGCCCTTTTCAATACTATATCGTTGCCGATAATTTAGCCATACCTATATATGCTAATAAAAGCGAATTTGCCAGCAAAATGATGTACAAAACAAGGCAAGCATCAGTACACTTAGGCTTCAATTTCTTACTTATCAATAAACACCCAGATTATGGACTAATTGATGAAAAATTTGCCTATTAGTATCAAAAAAAACAGCCTATAACTTAGAACATAACTTGCCACACCGTTTCCTAAAACAATGTGGCAAGTTCTTTTTTTGAAAAAAAATGGTAGATTACATAAAAGGGGAAGTCTTATTGCTAGACAAACCACTAAAAATGACCTCCTTTGGAGTTGTTAATAAAATACGCTGGGAAATTTGTCATGCCCTAAAAATAAAAAAACTAAAAGTAGGACATGCCGGGACGCTAGACCCACTAGCCACAGGATTAGTAATCCTGTGCACAGGAAAAAAATCAAAAACAATTGAAAGCTTTCAAGCACAAGAAAAAGAATATACCACCACACTACAACTCGGAGCAACTACCCCCTCATTCGATATGGAAAGCCAAGAAGATGCACAATACCCCACCGAACATATCACAAAAGAGCTAATATTAAAAGTGTTAAAAAGCTTTGAAGGAGAACAACAGCAAATACCACCCATTTTTAGTGCAAAAAAAATAAATGGAAAACGAGCCTATAAATACGCCAGAAAGGGCGAAAAGGTAAAAATGCGCGTTTCGTTTATCGAAATAAAAGAAATAGAATTACTGCACTTTGAAAAAAATAAAATAGACCTACGGATAGTCCGTAGCAAAGGCACATATATTCGTGCATTAGCAAGGGATATAGGCAAAGCACTAAATTCTGGAGCATACCTCACCGCACTTAGAAGAACCCGAATAGGAGATTTTAATGTTTCTGATGCAGAAACAATTGATAATTTCATAAAAAAATTGTAATTTTGTACACTTTTTGTATATCTGCCATTCCATAAAATAATTGAGTAGGCCTTTTCTGCCTAAAAACCAACCCGCTAAAAAAACCAAAAAATATGAAACTATCTCAATTCAAGTACGAATTACCGCTTAATTTACTCGCTTCGCACCCCACACTAAATAGAGATGAATCAAGGCTAATGGTACTCGATAGGGCAAACAGAACCATAACCCACAAACTATTTAAAGACGTAATAGACTATTTCGATGAAGACGATGTTTTTGTTTTTAATAACACAAAAGTATTCCCCGCAAGGCTATTTGGCTACAAAGAAAAAACAGGTGCTAAAATTGAAGTCTTCCTACTTAGGGAACTCAACCAAGATGCAAGGCTTTGGGACGTACTTGTTGATCCAGCCAGAAAAATAAGAATAGGCAATAAACTATTCTTTGGCGAAAATGAAACCCTTGTTGCCGAGGTGATAGACAACACAACATCAAGAGGCAGAACCCTACGCTTCCTCTTTGATGGCGACCACGAAGAATTTAAAAGGGTACTAGATAGCCTCGGAGAAACCCCACTCCCTAAACTACTTGATAGACCACTAGAAAAAGAAGATACTGAAAGGTATCAAACGATATTTGCAAAAAACGAAGGTGCAGTTGCAGCACCAATAGCAGGCTTACATTTTAGCAAACACTTACTAAAGCGTTTTGAAATAAAGGGTGTTAATACAGCCGAAGTTACTCTACACGTTGGTTTAGGCAATTTCAGAGGCGTTGATGTCGAAGACTTAACCAAACATAAAATGGATTCCGAGCAGATATATGTAGGGCTAGATGCAGCTGAAAGCGTCAATAAAGCCAAAGCACTTCGGAAGAGAATTTGTGCTGTTGGCACAACAGTTATAAGAACCCTAGAAAGTACAGTATCAACAAAAGGAGAACTGAAACCCTTTGATGGTTGGACCAACAAATTTGTATTCCCACCATACGTTTTTAGAGTCCCTACACAAATGATTACAAATTTCCATTTGCCATACTCCACCCCACTAATGACAGCCGCAGCTTTTGCAGGATATAATTTTATTTTCGAGGCCTACGAAGAAGCAATAAAAGAAAAATACCGTTTTGGTACTTATGGCGATGCAATGCTAATACTTTAAAAAAAGGACTAAAATCAACTCAATAACACAAATATAAAATAGAGTAAAAGTTAAAAAAATGAGTGCAAAAACAAGTACAGAGTGGATTGAAAACATGGCATTTGAGCAAGAAATCGACGGCCATAAAATTATAATTGATGCAGTAGAAGCTGTGGGGGGCGAAAATCGAGGGCCCCGACCAAAAGCATTTATGCTTTCCGCCCTTGGCGGTTGTACATCGATGGACGTTGTCTCTATTCTTAAAAAAATGCGTGTTTTAGATAGTATCGAAAAATTTAAAGTCGATGTCAGTGGCGAACTTACACAAGAGCACCCAAAACACTTTATCTCAATGCACGTACAGTATATTTTTACCCCAAAAGAAGGAGTTGAATTACCAATGGAAAAACTAAAAAAAGCAATACATTTATCCGAAGAACAGTACTGTGGGGTAAGTGCGGTTTATAAAAAATCAATGCCAGTAACTTCTGAAATTATAATTAAATAGGGAGTCTTAATGGAGTGTGAGGATACTAGATTTGTTGTAATAGCCAACCCCTTAGCCCCAGCTTCACTTTTAGCTCAGATTTAATAAAAAATTGACATGACCAATAAAAAAAAGCCCGTTCTTTACTAGAATGGGCTTTTTGCTTATTGCCAAAACAAAAAACAGCAACCCAGCTCCCTAGTTTAATTTTTTTGGTAAACTTTTTGCTTTACTTTTATATCCGACAAAAGAAAAACCAAAACAACAATGAAAAATTTAACCTTACTACTGCTATGTTTAGTGATAAATACGGGCTTATTAGCACAAAAATTATCGAGCAAAGCACAAGAAAATGCCGATAAGATAAGCCAAGAAATTACAAAATTAAAAGCCGGTGGCGATAAAGAAGCAGTTGCCGAAAACCTTAAAGAATTAGGTTTTATTTACTTCTCTGGGAGCGTTAATCTTACTGCAATTGCCTATTTTAAAGAGGCTATTAACTACACTAGTAAACCCCTAGCCAAAGCCAACCTTAATGTAATAATTGCTAGTAATTACGATGCAATAGGAAGACCCAAAGATGCCCTTTATCACCAAAAAGAAAGCCTTAAATACATAAAAAAAACAGGAAATAAAACTGCGGAATACAGTAAAATGCAAGAAATTGCAGATAAAGAAAATAGGCTTGGAAACTATGCAGCAGCAGTAAGAACCCTAAAACAAACCGTATTGCTAAGTATTCAATTAGAAAATATTAATTTTGCGAAAAAAGCAATCCGTAAAATGATAAAAAACTACAAAGCCCTAGGCGATGGAGCAAACATGACCAAATATGAAAAAGCAATAAAGAAAAAAGATACAGAAGCACTTGCAGAATATCTTTCTGTAAAAACAAAAAAGAAAGTAATTGATGAAAAAGTAAAGGAGGTCGCCGAAGTTTTTGAACGCAAAATTTGGGACACAAAAAAAATGAACCAAACACTTAAAGATAGGCTAAAAAACCAAGGTTACGATATTGACTTTCTTGAAGCATCTCTTATGGCACTCAACGATACTGTAAACATGAAGCAAGAAAAAGTAAGACAAGCCGAAAAAGATTTGGAAGAAAAACGCAAAGAAATGACTAATCTTGATGAGTACCTTAAAGAAAAAGACAAAATATTAACAGGGCTTATTGGCGTAATTGCAGTAATTATAATACTTGCATTCTTCGCATTGCGAGGCTTCCTTGTTAAAAGAAAACAACACAAATTACTCGATATTCAAAACAAAGAAATTTCTTCCCAAGCCAGTTTGCTTAATGAAAAAAATGCAGAACTTTCCGCCCAAACAGATTTGCTTAATAATCAAAATAAAGAACTATACCAACAAGCAGAACTCCTCAACAAAAGCAACTCAAAACTCTCCTTACAAGCCAAAATGCTCAACGATAACAACACAAAACTCTCCTCCCAAGCAAAGCTATTAAACGAAAAAAATACAGAACTAAAAACAACACTTCAAAACCTGCAAGATGCTCAACATCAGTTAGTTCAATCAGAAAAGCTGGCATCGCTGGGGCAGCTAATCGCAGGGATTGCACATGAGCTAAACACACCACTAGGAGCAATAAAATCATCAATAGGTACAGTCATTGCCTCCTCGGATCAGGCCATGAAGCGAATACCCTCTTTAATAAAAGGACTAACCGATAGACAATTTGTAGTCTTCCTTGAAATGCTAAAACAAGGAGCAGAAAATACAGGGCATTTTACTTCGCGCGAAGAACGGAAAATTAAAAAACAACTTAGAGCAGAACTCGAAGAGAAAAATATAGAAGGCTCAGACGATATTGCGGATAACCTTATAGACATTGGGGTACACTCTATCAATAATGAATATTACGAAATATTTTGCCTGCCAAATACCCCTGATGTAATGCAAACAGCATACTATATAGCCTCCCAAAAACGCAATAGTGTAAATATCCAAACTGCAGTAGGCAGAGCTGCAAAAATTATTTTTGCACTAAAAAGTTTCACCCGCTCGGGGGCAGAAGGCGTTATGTCCACCGCCAATATAGCCGAGAATATAGACACCGTACTAACCATATACAACAACCAGCTAAAGCAAGGCATCGAAGTCATTAAGCACTTCCAACCCGTACCCGAAATTAAATGCTTTGCCGAAGAATTATCCCAAGTTTGGACCAACCTTATACACAATGCAGCACAGGCAATGGACAACAAAGGCACATTAACCCTAGGGATAAAACAAGAAAAAAATGAAATTGTAGTGTCTATAAAAGACAATGGTACAGGGATTCCCGAAGAAATTCGAGAAAGGGTTTTTGAACCCTTTTTTACCACCCGAGCTGCCGGAGAAGGCACAGGCTTGGGCTTAGATATAATCCGTAAAATTGTAGAACGCCATGCAGGAAGTGTTACTTTTGAAACAGAAACTGGCGTAGGTACAACATTCTTCGTACGCTTGCCAGTTTAGCCTACTTATTCATTTTTACATTTGCCGAAGCTTTTACAGAACGGTTTTTAATACCCGTTCCTATATACTTTTCAATACTTTCCAAACGCAAATTCTGGCGTTCTATTTTCAGTCTTAATGATTGGTTTTCAGCCCTTAGCAAGTCTATCTCTTTTTGTTGTGCCTTAGTGCCTTCAATAAGAAGTGGGGTGAGTTTAGAGTAATCCACCGAGTAAATGCCATCGGTATTTTTAGTAACAATTTCAGGATATACCGCCAAAACCTCTTGAGCAATTACCCCAGCCTGCCTATTTTTATCTTTGCCTTGCTTCCAAAAATAATAATAACCCGAAATAGCCTCAAGTTTTTCAATAGGGCGGTCAATTACCAAAATATCTTTTTTCAGCCGCCTATCCGAAAACGTGTTCCAAGCATTAGCTATTGCAATTGTACCATCACCAGCAGTACCCACCTGAAACATTGCAATTGGGGCAGTTTGCCCCAAACCAATACCCGTTCCACCGTATTTCATAATAACAAAAGCATTAGAGCGAGACGCATCAGAAGTACCATTACCCACACTAAAAAGCGTTTCGGTAATGCCCCAATTATCAGTAGAATTACCATCGGAATAGTTAAAAGTGCCAAATGCCGTTTCGGCATAAGTCCCTGCATGAGTAGAAATGCCCGCAGAAAAACTGCCTGTACCCAAGGCTTGCGAATTTTCCCCAACGGCAAAAGCAGATGCCCCGCCAGCCATATTGGAATTGCCAAAGGCAGTTGCCGAATGTCCCGAAGCCATATTTTTTATCCCACCCACAAACGAAAAATCGCCAGAAGCAATATTATCCTGCCCAAAAGCAACCGAAGCAAAGCCCGAGTTGGCACCGTTCCAAGCATTGGGCAAATCGAGCAAGTGTCCGGCTCTAAATACCGCTTTTGCAGGATAGAATGCCAGTCGAGTGCCTTGCCCCAAATTGGGTAAACTACCCCCAGAAATCCCTGTAACTAAAAACCCCTCCTGCTGTGCCAGCTGAAAATGCACCTTGTCGCTAGGCGAAGAAGTGCCTACTGCCACAAACCGACTATCGGATAAAAAAATGGCAGAGGCACTTGTATTCCAAATCCCATTATCGGTACTGCCTGTGCCTCCACTACTGTTGTTAGCCACATAAGTTCGCACTGCTTGCTCGGTCGGGATAGTAAAATTACTGTTGCCTGCCAATGTGCCATCAGTAGTTATTCTGTTGATTTTTTGTCCGAACTCAAGCTGCAAACTGTCCATATTTGCACTTCCATTTTCGACAATAAGGCTGCCGCCTGATATTTTTATTTTGCCCGAGTTGAGCTCAATATTTCCTGAACCAAGCAGTAAATTACCAGTATTTAGCGTGAAATTTCCTGTACCTAGTTGGATATTATTTGTCGAAATTGCCCAATTTCCGGTTAAATCCGTACTGCCATTGGAATCTAAGAAACTGCCACTTTCGCCAGCCGTCCACTTACTTTGGCTAGCATTCCAAATTAAGGTTTGATTATTCTGCGGATTACTAATATTAATATCTGCCAAATCGGCAAGTTGCAAACTTACTGGGGAACTAAGCGTTTCTGCAAATAAAGCCTTGCGGCTAATGAAAGAGTAAGGTACTGATTGTAACCTAGTTACCCCCATATCTACCAAACCATTAGTTTGTTGAGCATCTCCAAAATCGACCCGTATTTTTACATAATAATTGTGCTTTTCCCACTCTATGGAAGAGAATATAGGTACTGTGCCAGCAAATGTAGGTTGTCCTGCACCAATTTCTAAGCTAAAAAGCCCAAATTCGTTAGTTGTAGGGCGATGAATTTCTTGGTATTCAATGGCCCCGTTTTCAGTACTTCTTAGAATGCTTACTTCTACAACAAGTGTTTTGTTGGCTAGTGCCTCCCCTTTTTTGTTACGTGCAGCTGCTTGATAATTAAATGATTGAGGCACTTGCGAAAAGGAAAACTCTCCAAGTAGTAAAAATAATATCGAAAAAATAAGTTTTAAATAATTGAGCATACCTTATGAATTTTATACATGGTTCTTAATTGAAAAGAGAGTCCTTTTAAATAGGAGTTAAATGTACAATTAATTTTTGCGGATTAAAAAGTATATTTGCCAGAAACAATTGCTTTGGCTACTTTTGAAGAAAATACTAAACATTTAAAATAACTATTTAATGAAAAAATTATTACCATTACTAATACTTCCGTTTTTTCTTGCCTGCGGAAGCTCGGAAACAAAAGTAACAGAAGAAATTAAAATCGAAAAAAAAGAAGAAACAAAAGTAAAGGAAAAAGAAGTCGATGAATTTTTGCTCGAAAATATGCTTAAAATTAAAGACGAAGCAACTTTAAAAGCTAAATATGGTGCTGAAAATGTAAAGCGAGAAACGCAACTTTTTGCCGAAGGTACCGTTGAATTAGATGTAAGCTTCTTGTTTAAAGGTACTGATAAAGAAATTCGCTTTATGTGGGAAGACGACTCTGTAAACTACTCCCAGCCAATAAGTGTGCATTGTATGGCAAAAAATTCGCCATGGCACACTAGCAATGGCATTAAAGTAGGACTAAAAATGACCGATTTAGAAAAAATAATTGGGCAACCTTTCGAGTTCTATGGCTTTGACTGGGATTTTGGCGGTAGTGTCGTACTGCCCGAAACCTACAAAAAAAAGTATAACTCTACATGCTCACTAGGCGTATGCGATGAGCAAGATTATAAAAACCCAGCCTACAATAAGCTACAAGGCGATGCCAGTTTCATGAGCAACACTAAAAATGCCTTAGCACTAAACCCTTGCATAGCCGATTTTACAGTATATGTACCAGATTAATTAAAACTTAATAAACCAGCCTAATGAAACTTACCACAGAAATTATTACTATTACTTTGGCTTTTTTAGCCTTCGCTACCCCCTCCTTTGCACAAGTCCCCGAAATGGTACTAGTAGAAGGTGGCACTTTCCTTATGGGAAGCGACAACGAAGACCTAGAAGAAACACCAATACACAGTATTACTTTAAATTCATTTTACGTGAGTAAGTACGAAGTTAAAAACAAAGACTATAAATTATTTTGCTTCATGGCAGGAGTAAAGCCCCCTAATGCACCCGACGAAATGCCAGTGGTTAATATAAACTGGAACGATGCCGTAAAATACTGCAACTGGCTAAGCGACATGGAAGGCTTAGCCCCCTGCTACTTATTTGTATTTAACGAAAAAGCATTTCGAGCAAGATACCTGCCAGGGAAAAATGGCTACCGACTACTCACAGAGGCAGAGTGGGAATATGCCGCTAATGGCGGAAACAAATCAAGAAAAACAACCTTCGCCGGCAGTTCCGACCCCACAGAGGTAGGCTGGATAGACACCAGCTCAAAACTCGAGCTCCACTTAGGTGGATTAAAAAAGCCCAACGAGCTAGGCATCTACGACATGACAGGAAATTGCCTAGAGTGGTGCTCGGACTGGTACGACAAAAAATATTATAAATCTAGCCCAAAAACAAATCCGCCAGGAGCGGATACTGGCTCACAAAAATCGTGCAGAGGAGGCAATTTTAATAGCAGTAAAAGAGTTTCTACTAATACAAACCGTCTAGGACTTGCCCCAGAACTTACCACCCACTATACAGGACTGAGAATTGGAAGAACAAAATAAAAACTAAAAAAATATGAAAAAATTAACAGCACTTGCTTTTGCAATTATATTTTCCATAGGGATTTTTGCACAAAGTAATAGAGAATTAGGGCACGACCCCGAAGCAAAAAAAATACTAGACAAACTCTCTCTGGCAACAAAAAGCTACAAAACAATAAAAATTAATTTTGCCTACACGCTAGAAAACCAACAAGCAAAAGTGAAAGAAACCTATAAAGGCTACGCCTTTTTAAAAGGCAGCAAATACAAACTCACACTTACAGGCACCGAAATTTTTTCCGATGGAAAAACAGTATGGACATACCTAAAAGATGCCGAAGAAATTAATATCTCTGAATTTGACGAAGACGACGAGTCCGTTTTTAACCCCGCTAAACTATTTACCATATACGAAAAAGGCTTTAAATTCAAATACGTGGGCGACGACACAAAAGGAAAAGTGAAACTCCAAGTAGTCGATTTGTTTCCTGAAAAACCAAAGAAAAAGAAATTCACCAGAGTACGTTTAAAAATTAACCCCGTAAAAAATCAAATCGTTTCAATTAAAACCTTCGGAAAGGACGGCAATAATTACACGATTAAAATAAATGAATTTTCAACAGGAATGGTATTACCCGAAATCCTATTCTCTTTTGATAAAAATAGATACCCAAAAGATATAGAAATTATAGATTTACGGGACGAGTAACCTCCCCTTTTTGAGCATATAAATAAGCCCTAATTTTTTAAATTAGGGCTTTTTACTTTTGTAAATAACTAAGAAAGAGGCTAAGTGCTTCCCGCTTCTTTGGGTCAAAATTATAGCTAATGTACTTAGTTAGGTATTTCTTATAATCGAAAGAAATGGGCGGCTTGTTGGCTGTAAAGGCGGTTAAGGCCATACCTTTATTGTCTAGCCCGAACTGGCAAGCGGCGTTAAAACGACAAACAAACTCATCGGGAATAGCTCGATTTGCCACCCAAGTGGCAAAAACAAATGGCAAGTTAGTGTACTTTTTCCATTCAGCAGATAAATCATAGCAATAGCTATATTGCTTATCTAATTCAAAAGTACGGTCGCCTATTATTACCCCAGCAGTAGCCCCTTTTATTTCGCTTTCGTAGCCAATACCACCTGCTTTAAAATGGAGTGGGAGTTTCCAAAACTGCTTTGCCAAAACTTGTACCAAGTTTACAGAAGTCATTGATTGATAGTCTAATAAAATGTTTTTTATACGAATAAGAGGGACTTGGCTTACTAGCAGTACTGTTTTTACAGCACCGTTTGCCCCAATGCAAAAATCAGAAATGAGTTGAGGACTTTCTATTTTAGGAATAGCTGCCACAGGCACAAGCCCAATGTCTGCCTGCTTAGAAATTACCTTTTCGGCACAAGCCGAAGGGATATAGCGAGTAAGTTCGTAATCAGACTTATCCAAAAATGGAGAATTTTCAATACCGTAAATAAATGGAATTGTGTTCAGGTAAGATACTGCGGCTATCCGTATTTTATATTTCACACGGCTAAGTTAGTAAAGCATTTTTTATCCACAAAAACTTTCTTATTCAAACCTTGGGTTTACTAACTAATTTATGAAAAATTAAATAGTTTAATTATTTTATTATATTTGTGCCATTATTTTAATTAAATTTTTTAGATGACAAAAATGAATCAAAATTTCTTAGCAAAAATGAAAACAGCAGCAATTATAGCTGGTTTCTTAACATTTGCAGCTTGTGGTGGCGATGCCAAAGACAAGGCTAAAGAAGTAGTAAAAGAAGTGGAAAAAGTGGAAGAAACAGTTAAGCCTGTCGAGAAAGTGAAAGAAGAAGTGGTTGCCGTTCCCGAACTCCCTGCCAAAGCAAAAGCCCTTTTGGGCGAGCATAAATTTCGCTTGCAGTGGATTGATGGTAAAGGCGTTTGCGAATTTAAAAACGTAAATGGCGAACTTAGAGTTACCGGTAAATACGAACTGAAAGGCGACTTTGTCTCCTTAGACGCTTCTGTTGATGTGGTAAACGATAAGGAAATTGTACTCAATGGTACAATTATTACCAAAGTTAGCCATATAAACCAAGGTAAGGAGTGCAAGCGAGAGGGCAAGTATATGTTCCGCTCTACAAAAGGGCGAAAATACTGGCGTATGCAAAACATGGACAACTGCGAACCAGGCAATGTTGTTGATTATGTCGATATTTACTTTAAGTAAAAGAACTTAAAAAGTAAGGACTAAAAAGCTGATTTTACAATCGGCTTTTTTTGTACCCATGTTTTTATGGAATAAAAATAGATTGAACAAAAGTTATATTTGAAAAGTAGCTTATCATAAATTTTAATATATTTGCAATATTAACTGCTCTATAAATTAGATTAGCCCATTTACTTCCCTTTGTGGAAATGAAATTTAAGAGATATAGAAAACTTGCAACTGTTTAGCCAATTGGTTAATAACTAAAACATAAATATAATGAAAATTAAAACACTAACTTTAAATTTTGCCCTGCTACTATTAATATTTTCCTGCACCTCTACCGAGAAAAAAAAGATAGACCTAAACAAAGAACGCCTTGCAGTTTTAAATACAGATTTTGATTTTTCAAAAATGTCCGTAAAGGAAGGCGTAGTAGCAGCAACTCTTTTTTACTCAGCAAAAAAGAGTGTAAAACTAGTGGCAGAATCCTTGCCAGTAGAAGGAAAAGCAAATCTAAAAAAATATTACAAGTCCTTGAATGCCAAGGATTTTATCATCAACTGGCGACCAATAAAAGCAACTATTTCAAACTCCGCAGATTTGGCCTATACTTACGGTATTTTTGAATACCGTAACGATAAAGCCAAGCTCATAGGCAAAGGCACTTATGTAACAATCTGGAAAAAACAAAAAAATGGAGACTGGAAATGGGTGCTTGATAGTGCCAACGAAGGGCTCGAGAAAAAAAAGCCTTCGGCTAAAACCGACTCTATAAACACCGAAAATTTATAATGAATAAAGCAGCTAAAATATATATTGCTGGGCATAAAGGCTTAGTAGGAAGTGCTATCTTACGCAACTTAAAAGCAAAAGGCTACTCCAACTTTGTATATTCCGATAGGGCAACTTGCGACCTAACAAACACAGAAGCAGTAAAATCCTTTTTTGAAAAAAATAAACCTGAATATGTATTTTTGGCCGCTGCAAAAGTAGGCGGAATTGTAGCCAATAATACCTATAGAGCACAATTTATTTTTGAGAATTTACAGATGCAAAATAACCTCATTCACCAAAGCTACCGCTCTGGTGTAAAGAAACTTATGTTCTTAGGCAGCTCATGTATTTACCCAAAAATGAGCCCCCAGCCCATGCAGGAAAACCACCTACTAACCGATACGCTTGAATACACCAACGAGCCATACGCCATAGCCAAAATTGCAGGAATAAAAATGTGCGAAAGCTATAATTTACAATATGGCACAAACTTTATTTCGGTAATGCCAACCAACCTATTTGGCCAAAATGATAACTTTGATTTAGAAAAATCGCACGTGCTGCCCGCACTTATCCGTAAAATGCACCTTGCAAAAGCTATTGCAGAAGACAACTGGAACAGCTTAAAAATAGACCTTGATAAAAGACCAATAGAAGGCATATCAGGAAAAGAAAGCCAAGAGAAAATCGTGCAGATTTTAAAAAAATACGGCATAACAAAAACAGCAGTCGAACTTTGGGGCAGCGGTACTCCTAAACGTGAATTTTTACACTCCGACGACTTAGCCGATGCCTGTACATTTTTAATGGAAAATCTTGATTTTAAAACGATTTTAAAAAAAGAATACAAGGCAGAAAATATAAGCTTCCCATTCACTTCTGTACCAGTGAGAAATACCCACATCAATATTGGTTCTGGTAAAGATATATCCATAAAAGAACTTGCAGAACTAATTAAAAATGATGTAGTTGGATACAAAGGTGAAATTGTTTGGGACAGCAATAAGCCAGACGGAACACCCCGTAAACTAATGAGTACCGACAAGCTATTTGCTTATGGTTGGCAACCCAAAATAACTTTTAAAGCCGGCATTTTAGCCGTTTATAAAAGCTATACTGCTTAATAATATCAAAAATTAAACCCTTTGGCGTGGTAGTTGCAATAATATAAAAAAAGCCATACAGGAACAACAACAAGATGCCCAAAGAAAAATCAACAGTTTTAGTTATCGACGATGTTTTTGCAAACCTGATGATTATAGAAGATCTGCTAGAACAAGATGATATAGAAGTACTTACTGCCGAAAATGGTAGCCTAGGCTTAGCTTCTGCTGTAGCTAATTTGCCCGATTTAATCCTGCTCGATATAATAATGCCCGGGCAGAATGGCTTTGAAGTTTGTCAAGTTTTAAAAGCAGATGAAAAAACACAGAATATCCCAGTCATTTTCTTATCAGGGAGAGATAATACCGAAGACATTGTAAAAGGATTTGAAGTAGGAGCAGTAGATTATGTACGGAAACCCTTTCACGCTAAAGAGTTGCTCGCCAGAGTGAGGACACACTTAGAGTTAAAGCACTACAAAGATGCAGTAGAAGAGCAGAACCGAAAACTTAGAAAAGAAGTAGCAAGCAGAAAAAAAGCACAAAAAGCCCTTAGAGATAACGAAATAAAGTACAGCGGACTAATAACAGGGCTTAGTGATGCCGTTTTTCGGGTACGTTACCCTGAAAATATTTACGATTACATAAGCCCAGCAGCAAGCAAAGTATTCGGGTATTCTAAAAATAATTTTTATAAGACCCCCGACTTTATAAGTAAAATTATCCACCCAGATTATGCGGATTATTACAGGGATACCATTGAAACCGATTGGGGAGTAGCCCCAACAATGAAGTACAAAGTAATTGACCCAGAGGGCAATGAGCGTTGGATTATTCAAGCAAATAAAGGGCGGTTTAATAAAGACGGTAAACTAGTAGCTATCGAAGGAATTTACCGGAATATTACCACAGAAGAGGAACTTGCTAAGCAAAAAAATAAGCTTGAAAAAATAAATAAAAACATAACGTCAAGTATCCGTTATGCACAATTTATACAAAAAGCAGTACTCCCATCTACCGATTTTTTAAAACAGTTTATCCCTGAAAATTTTATTTTATATATCCCTAGGGATATTGTTAGTGGTGATTTTTACTGGATAAAACAAGTTAATAATTTTGTAGCAATTGCTGCCGCAGATTGTACAGGGCACGGCGTACCAGGTGCCTTTATGAGCATGCTCGGTATTGCCCTTCTAAACGAAGTCGTTAGGCTAGATGAACACCCTACTGCCAACGGTATTTTAAATGAACTTCGCAAAAGAGTAAAGGCCTCTTTGCACCAAGAAAGTGTGCGTGGAGCAGGTACTGATGGTATGGATATGTCGCTCTGTATCATTGATATAGAAAATAAACAAATTCAATATTCTGGTGCCAATAACCCCTTATTTATTATCCGTGAAAACGAAGAAGAAGGCACTTCCGAACTAATACATATTCGCCCAGACCGCATGCCAATTGGCGTATATATAAAAGAAAGACCGTTTACAAACCATGTAATACAACTCCAAACTAACGACCAAGTTTACCAGTTTACCGATGGGTTTATTGACCAATTTGGGGGGCAGAGGCAAGAGAAATTTAAAATGAAGCGGTTTAAGAAATTACTTTTACAAATCCATAAACGCCCCATGGCAGAACAACAAGAATTGCTATACGAAAAGTTTGACCAGTGGCGAGGTGGAGTTGGGCAGCTAGACGATGTTATGATTATTGGCTTCAAAATCCTTGATAATTACGGGAATATTGATTTTTTCTAAAAGCAAAGTTTAGAGTAAGGGGTAAAAAGCATCTTCTAAATGCTCAATCTCAAACCGCCCTTGCGAACCAACTATAGAGATAATATCAAAACGAGTTTCTAAATCAATTTCAAATTTATCAATATAAGCATTTGCAGCGTTTATTAAAAAGCGTTGCTTTTTTTTTGTAACTGCCTGAAATGGCTGCTCAAAATAGGTACCAGAGCGGCTCTTTACCTCTGCAATAATCAGAGTCTCATAATGTTCTGCAATCAAGTCGATTTCGTACCTGCCCGACCGCCAATTGCGAGCTAAAATTTTATACCCTTTGTTTTTCAGGTACTCTGCGGCGGCATCTTCGCCCTCTTTTCCTAGTTTATTATTCATAGTAGCTTGCAGTTTACATATTTTTTCACTAAATTTGAAAACTATTTGATGAAAAACTAATGTTTTCTGAAATATGAAACTATTTTACAAGCTACTACCAGTAATTTTTATTTTTAGCTCTCTCTCTTTTATGGAGCCAGATATTAGTGCTCAAAAGTTTGAAGGTGAAATTTTATTTAAAAATAAAACAGGGCTTAATGTAGATTATACCCGCTATTTTGTAAAAGGTTGCCTAGTTAGAGTCGAAAGCCTGAACCATAAAAAAGAAGTCATTTCCTATTACATCATTAATACCTCTAATACAGAATCTGATTTTGTAAACCCACATCAAAAAATATACAAACATGAAACTAAGAGAAGAAAATTACCCGTTCCCGAAAATCAAAATTTCAGTATTAGCAAAACCGGAAATTCTAAGCAAATAAATGGGCAAAAATGCCATCAATGGATAGTGCTAAATAGAGAAAAAGAAACGAAGGTAATGTATTGGTTATCAGATAGTGGGGTGAATTGTTTTGGAGATATTATGGCAATTTTAAACAGCACAGAAAGAACGGCTTACTATTACCTACAAATCCCAAAATCAAACTCTCGCAACATATTTCCTTTGGAGATAGAGGAATTTTCATTAACAAGAGAACGGCGTATAACAATTACGCTAGAACAAATGAAAAAAAAGAAACTTAATGCAAGCTTTTTTGAGGTTCCAAAAGGCTATAAAATAATTCATTAGTCCTTTTTAGTTAGCTTAAAATTTACGTTTTCTTTTTGCAAAGCAATTCATAAGCCCGAGTAATTTCCTTAAACTTCTCACTTGCATACTCTTTAGAAAAATGATTTCTTTCATGCAAGTCTGGGTGGTATTTTTTTGCCAACTTTCGATAGGCCTTTTTTATTTCCTCCAAATCCCCTCCCGTAATGCCAAGTCTTGTATAGGCTGCACTTTCAGCTTCTTTACAGCTACTTACAACAGAGTTGTTATTTGTACTTTGCTGATATTCAGTTTGTATATATGATGCTTTTATTTTGTTGTAAACTGGGGTACTAATTTTTAGTAAACTTTTTACTTCCCACAAGTAGGCTTGGTCGATAGAGGAGATGTTTAGTCTGCCAGATTTTGCTAACTTAAATAAAAAAACGAGGCATTGTAAGCGTTCCTTATGCAACATTTCCGGGACACTAAGCCTACTTTTTTTTTGCCTTGCTAATGCTGCATTTAGCCGCTCGTTTACAAGGCGTTTTTGGTGCAATTGAAATTGGCTAGAAAAATACCAGTACAAAAACTCCTTTTGTGCACCCGAAATTTGCCCATGCCTTTTTAAGTAAAAGGCAGTGATTGAAAAATAAATTTCGGATTTAGCAGTAAAGGATGCCGAAAAAAAAGACTTAAAGGCCTTGTTCAGTTTATTGAAATCCATCGTTGCGAGGTCGTAAATTATTAATATTGCAAGGAGGACAAATAGAATTATAATAACCATTGGCTTTAAATTTCTAGTTGAAGCTCATCAAAAGCCGGGTAAATATTCTTTGGGAGTAGTTGCCTTAGTGTTGAAATTTCAGGCATCTCGTGGCTACAATGCGTAAGAAATGCCTTTTGAGGGGCTACTTTTTTTATTATCGCTAATGCCTCGCTTAATATAAAGTGAGAGATGTGTTCAGACTCTCGTAAGGCATTAATTACAAATACTTTACTGCCTTTTATTTTCTCAAGTTCTATCTCTGAAATATAATTCATATCAGTAATATAAGTAAACTCTTCGATACGAAAACCCAAAACGGGCAATTTATAATGCAATCCCCTTATCGGGATAATTTTAAGATTATCAATATAAAAAGGGCTGTTTTTAATTTCGCATAAATTCATCTCCGGAAGTCCAGGGTATTTTTTATTGGCAAAAACATAGGCAAAATCATGTTCCTTTAATGTGTTACACACTCTTTTTTCGGCATAAATATCAATGGCTTTGCCCTGCTTGAAATTATATGGACGAATATCGTCCAGACCGCCAATGTGATCTTTGTGCTCATGGGTGAGCAGAATGGCATCGAGCTGCTCTGGGTTAGCTCGTAGCATTTGTTGGCGAAAATCTGGCCCTGCATCTATCACAATTGTTTTTCCTGCCACCTCTATAAGTAAAGAGCTGCGTAGCCGCTTATTCTGGCTATTGCCAGAAATACAAACTTTGCATTTGCAGCCTATAACTGGTACGCCTTGCGAAGTGCCTGTGCCTAGAAATGTTATTTTCACAATATTAGGTTTAATTAATCCAAATAATTAGCTGAGTAGGTATATTGTAAAATTAGAAAAAAAGCTGGACTACTCTCTGCTATTGTAACTCAAATTATAAAAAAAGCTACACCTCTTCGGAAGTTTGTTAAATTTACTATTTTTGTTTCAAAAAAATAGTATGATAAATAAACTTCTACTGCTAAGTTGCGTCATTATTTATTGTGTGAATGTTAAGGCACAAGAGTTTCAAAATACTCTAATAATAAGCGATTTAGACAATACTTATAAGGTTACAAAAGGGAGGACTTTTGTGGGCGATTTTAAAAATATCCTATTTAGTAAAAAATCTTATAAAGGAATGCCTGAATTATTTTCTGATTTTAAGAAGGGCGCTGCAAGGGTTGTTTTTTTAACTAATCAAACCAAGTTGGCAGAAAATAATGTACTAAAAATGTTGGAAAAAGATAAAGTGAGCTACGATACAATTCTTTTTAGAAGCTCCATTTTTAAAAGCGGAAAAAAACATAAAAAAGTAGCAATAGAGCAGTTAATAAATAAAAACTCCGAGTTTAAGGTCATTCTTATGGGCGATAATTTAGGGGCTGATGCAAATATTTATAAAGCAATACACAAGAAATATCCGACTAAAATATTAGCGATTTATATCCGACCTATTACAAAAAAAAAGTTGCCAGAAGGAGTTATTACCTATAAAACCACCTATGATATTAGAATTTCAGAAGCACTATTTGAGCGAAATTGGTAAATTTATTGGCTGATAATGCCATATTTTCTCATTAGGAAAACGGCATTTAAGTTTTGGCTAACCCCCTCTTTTAGAGTGTAATCGAAAGTTAATTTGCCGTCATTAATTGCGGCTTCAAAGCGTCTGTTTATTATATTTTTAGGGTATTGCTCAATAAGGTTGCCAAGTTCAATATCATGGGTGGCGACCAAGCCAGAGGCTTTAAATTGAATAAGTTGCTCTATTAGCCCACGTGAGCCAGCGTGTTTGTCTTTGGAGTTTGTGCCACGCAACATTTCATCTAAGATTATAAATAATTTTTCGCCAGATTTTAACTTTTCAATCATTTTTTTTAGCCGTTGTAACTCGGCGAAAAAATAGGATTCATTTTTATGCAAGGAGTCTGATGCTCTTACACTTGTGAAAATATTTATGGGTGAAAAAGTATATTCATCAGCACATACAGGAGCACCAGTAGCTGCCAAAATAAGGTTAGTTCCTGTGGAACGCAAAAAAGTACTTTTGCCTGCCATATTGGCACCGGTAACAATAGCCATTTGCTGCAAGCCACCTAACTGAAAACTATTAGACACCCGAACTGTGTGGTGCAATAGCGGGTGCCCGCCATTTTTTATATCTAATTCAAAAGCTTTTTCAGAAAGTTTTGGGGTGCAAAATGAGGGGTTATTATTGGCATAATTAGCGAATGAAAAAATGGCATCAAACTCAGCAATAACCGAGAACCAATTTGTAAAACTGGGTAAGATACTTGTTTTTAGATTTTCCAGTTTTACCATTAATTGTAAATCTTGCATAATAAAAAAGTTGCTTAATACGGCATAAATTAAATTCATCCTATTATCGAAAGATTTTACAACTTTTTTTAGGGCTTTAATTTTTGTGCTGGCTTGTAAGTTTTCGGACTTTAATTGTTCCTGCAAATCAATAAGGTATTTTGATGTAAATGTTTCATTTTCAATAATATTCAATAGCTTTTCGTACATTAAAAGTGCATTGGCTGTTTTTGAAGTTCGGTTGTGAGCGGCATTAATTTTTTTCAGAAAACTACCTACTATCATTAATTGTATAATTCCTGCACCAATAACAATTTCGCCAGGAAGGTAACCAAGCATGGAAATAATAGAGACTATAATTACTATAACAGGGGCTATTTTAAGCACAATAAGTAACCATTTTTTATTGATAAATTCCAATGGGAATTTAATCCATTCTTGCATTTTATGGGTGAAATTATCTGCGTTTCCTCTACCAAGGTCTGCTTTCTGTAAATCATGCCCTCGGATTGGAAATGTTGCCTATAATCTACTTTTTTAGCAAGCTCTTTAATTGCAATTTGCCTGTTTTTTATGTTTAAAATGTCCTTATCTATTGTCGTTAGGTTTTCTGCAAGCCTTATTTTTCCTTGCAAAGTACAGGTTCTATTAAGGTATTGAAAAATTGAACCCGCCCCAAAGACATCTAAATCAGAAGTGTAATTATGGTCGTAATTGATAAATTCTTTGCCTTTATGGAATTGCTCAAAACTGCCGTTAATACAGGCTATTTCATCTGTGTTTAGTTGTATTAATGCGTTTTGTTTTTTGATTTTAACCTTTAGCTGGCTACTTTTCTGAACAAAGTACATAAAAATAAAAAGTAAACTACTGCCTCCGAGCGAGGCATAGAGCATTGATTTTGACCAAAGTACCCAACAAATTGCAATAGCAGAAAAGAAAGCAACTGCTCTTATTATTGCAGTAATCCTATTTTGTTTGACCAGTAAAAATAAATCCTTCTCAGCTTGTTGTATATTCTGTTTGTATTTTTGTTCCATAATAAAATGTGCATAAGAGTTAAAATGCCTTTGTTAAACCCAATAATTTTACTACAAAGGAAATCTTTTTTATCTAAATGCTGAATTTTTTATTCTATGCACAACATATTTTATTAAATTTGTTGCGATGAAAAGCATATTTTTAATACTCTTATTTCTGTTTTGCTCGATACTAGGATTTTCGCAAGCCCTAACTGTTGTGAAAACCGACAATACACAATTCCCAATTATAAAAGTCTATATTAAGCTAGCAGGAGACTCTGTTAAAAAGTCTGATTTCCAATTGTTTGAACTTAATAAGTCGGTAGATTTTAAATTTGATACCCTCCCGGCCTCCGATTTAGCTGCATCAAAAGCTATTTTGTTTATGGCACAGCAAG
>CAMZKQ010000215.1 GCA_947311265.1 uncultured Chlorobiota bacterium
TGGCGACCTAAGCGATTATAAAGACATCTATAAAGTAGAGTCAATCAACTGGACAACAGGACGGTATGCCACAGATACTGGCGAAAATAATGATACATTTAGATTTTACCCCAATACTAACCAAAGCATTAGTTATGACCAGTATGCCATAAATTTAACCGTTCAGAACCTTTACTACTCCTCAGAATTGCTCATGCCAGCTAGCTTTGGTTTTGTAACTTCCGCCTATGCTTGCTCGCCAGCAGTGCCTACTTCCAAAGAAAAAATCACTGATATTAAAATATTCTGCAACAAAGATTTTGACAGCAACCACCCTGCTGGTAATGATATTTCTTCGTTTTTTGAAATCACAGGAATGTATAATTATTATGAAGACATAGATGTTAACGATAGAGTATCCATTGCTGATTATTTAGCCACTACACCATCTTTCGCCCAAGGGCATACGCTTGTTTTAACAGCACAACCTGCAAGCCAAGAAAAACTAAAATTTACAATACAGTATTCCCAAGATGGTATAGATTTTAACTATTTTGAATACACAACTGCCGAAATAAGCTTACTATAGACCCTTATTTAAGGCTTAATAAAATACAGTATTTTGCCAATTGAAATGATAAACGTATATTTGCCCACTTATTTATGGCTTTTTCCTAAAAACAAGTCATAAAATAAACAAGGTTTAAGACCTTAAAAAAAACTACTTATATGAAAACAATTGCCACCATAATTACGCTTCTATTTTTCTCAAGTTTTAATATTTATCAAGCCCCAAAGCACCCCACTAATTTTGATGCTAAACTCGTTGATATTGAGTACTTTTCAATTTGTCAATGTAGCCCCAAGTCGCCCGTATTAGTGCGTGTACTCTATCGCCCAAGCGGAAGCGACCTTACAGGCATGAAAATGGAACATAAATTTGCCGATGGCATTACTATAACCGTCCCGGTAGAAGCTAAGGATAAAAAAGGAAATGTAGTATATAAATTTTGTACTAGCCAAGGTAAATCCAAGCAATTTACCACCACCTTTATAAGTAAAAATGGCAACCGAAGCAATAAAATCATGGTAAATATTGCAGCAGACTCTTCAATAATCACACAAGGCACAGAGCCTCAGACATTTAGAATAAATTAACAATACCCTGAATAAATTTTAATGGCAGACTTAGAAACGGCTTTGGATTGCGCACCCAGCAAAATAAAACTCGTCGTTTTCGATTTAGACGGTACACTTTATCCTCAGAAAGAAATAAAAAGAGCCCTAATTTTCCGTTTATTTTTCCACCTAAGAAAGTTAAAACGTTTTTCCGATGTTCGCAACAAGGACTTGAAAGGTCAAAATTTTGATAATTTTGGAACTTTAATTGATTTTACTTGCAAAAAATTAGCAAGAAACCCTCGACGAACTGGGTTTTGGAAAAAATGGCTTTTTTCCAATTACTACCCCGCACTTTATGCTTCCTACAAAAAAATAAATGCAGCGACTGGAGTAAACCCCCTCTTTGAAAAAATTTCTGAAAAAAAAATAAAAATTGCTATCGTTTCCGATTATGGGAAAACAGAAGAACGGTTATATTCTTTAAAAATATCCACAAAAAATATAGATTTCTGCCTTGGGCTAGAAGAGCATGGTATGCTAAAACCACACCCTGATGTGCTAAAATTAATCACAAAAAAAACATTAACCCCCCCAGAAAACACACTCTTTATTGGCGACCGAGAGGATACAGACCAAGCCCTAGCCCAAATAGCGAATGCCCATTTTATTGGTATTACTTTCGATACATCTGCACCTGTAAAACCCAATTGGTGTGATTGGGAAGGTTTAGAAGCCAAAATTTTCGACTTAATTAGCGCCAATAAATGAAAATCAAGCTAACAATTTGCGGATGCGGTTGGCTAGGGTTACCGCTAGCAAAAGCATTATCAACTACATTTGAGCTAAAAGGAACGGTAAGAAACATCGAAAAAAAGAAGCGACTACTTGCAGAAAATATAGAACCATTTCTTTTTGATTTACAAAAAGGGAAACAAAATTTTTCTTTTCTTAATTCAGAAATACTCATTTTAGCACTTCCTCCTCAAACTTTACCCAACTACAAAAAGTTTATTAAAGCCATTGAAAATTCTACCGTTCAAAAGCTAATTTTCATCAGTTCAATTTCGGTGTATCAGAATGAAAACAAACTGGTTACAGAAGATTCGCCTTTAAATAATAGCTTACTGACTTCGGCAGAGGGGTTGTTTAGGGCTAATGAAAATTTTGAAAGTATAATTATACGCTTTGGTGGATTATTTGGGGTAAACCGAAAGCCACAAAACTTCTACCCCACAGGGCGGCTAATACCCAACCCTTTGGGGTATGTAAATATGATACATCAAGCAGATTGTATCCAGATTATAACCCAACTGATTGCACAAAACTGCTGGGGCAAAACTTATAATGCTTGTGCAGATATGCACCCTACTAGAAAAGAATTTTATACACATTATGCAAGAAAAAGCAAGGAAAAAGCTCCTAAATTTGGGCTAGAAAAAGAAAAATCAAAAATTGTGAGTAGCCAAAAGCTAAAATTAGCCATCGGGTATCATTTTTTATATCCTAATTTATTAGCTGATTTGTGAAACAACAAAAAGCCATATTGAAAATACAATATGGCTTTTCAGAGCGATTAAAATCGCTTATTTTTCTTTTGAGATTAGGTCGAAGTTTTCGATAGCACTATCAAAAAGGGCTTCGTTTTTTGCTGAAATTATAAATACCCACTGTCCGTTTTGCCAAGCGTATATTTTTTCGCCAGAGCTCTTCTTTCCATGCCCAGACCATTTCCCGTTTATTCTTGCTCGCCCGTTGCTATTATAAGCATCTATTCTTGGTGCAACTTTATCATTAACATATTTATCGGCACCGCCTTCGGTAAATGCCATTATGCCTTCTAATACAATTTCGCCTTCGCCATAAGTGGCCATAACGCCGCCATACTCTTTTTTATCGAGTTCTTTTACCGCACTAAATTTAGGGGTAAGCTCACCTATTTTTTTAGGAAATACATCTTTAGGGTCGCTTTTAGAATTTGGTGTTGGGTAATCTGTGTTATAGCCAGGGCCACAAGAGGAAATTAAAAATACGCCAATGGCAAATAATGAGATTAGTTTGTAAATTTTCATAATATTTATTTTATTAATTATTTTGCAAATTAAAAAAAAATTTAATAAAAAAAGCAAATTTGAATAATATTCAAATTTGCTTTAATTTATATCTTTTAGGATTTACTGGATAGCCCCTCTTCCTGTATATCAATTGTAAAGGTTTTTTCGCCAATGGTAAGTACTGCTGTTCCATTATCGGAATAAGTAATTGAACCAGTAATTGAAAAGGAATCTCCGTCTTCATTTGTTCCAGTAAATTTTACGGTAGCCTCGCCACTTTTAATTTTCAGAGTCGATTTATCAATTTTAACATCAGAGAAAACAATATCAACAACCGAAGTTAGTGTTTTTTCTTTGGCTGCGGAAACGGCTGAAATTTTTGTTGTCCCTGTGCGTTTGTAGTCGCCATTTAAAACATACTCGGTATCTGCTTCTGCTAATCCGTACAGTACATAATCGCCTTTTGAGCTGCCTTCCGACTTAACCCTTACACTATTGGTTGTTCCTGATGTTTCAAAGTTTAATTTGAGTTCCGTTCGGCGGGCAGTCGAATTCAGAGCCACTTCCCAGCCATAAGTTAGGCTAAAATTATAGGACGAGTTACCTACTGTGCCTTCTGCGGTAAAGGTTGAGTCGGTCATTACCGATTTTTCGCTGGCGGGGTTGTCTTTGCCCAGTTGCGAAGCGTCTGCCATTACAAAACCAGCTCCGCCAGAATCTGTACCAACCGACTGTGCAATTATGTCTGCGGCCTCCTCGGTGGAAACGGTTTCCTCTGGCACAGGAGTACTGTCTTTTTTGCAGCTCACTACAAGGGTTGCTGCGGCTAATAGGATTAGGAAAATGTTTAACTTTTTCATTTTTAATAAATTTTTAGGTAAATAATAAATAAAAGCGAACTATTTAGTTGTTCTACTTTCTATACACAGCGTTTACTATTTACCCTTAAATTTATTTTTTATTTTTTTCTGAGGGTTTAAAGTGCTTTCTTTTTCTTTGGTTGGAGGGCTTTTTATTTTGATTATTTCCAGATTTTCTTCGGTTGTTTCTGTTTTTATCTGGGCGTTTTTTTCGGAACTTTGAAAACTTTTTTTGTTTATCGGGTTCATATTTTGGCGTTTCGCCAAACTCTTCAGGCACGTCTAATTTTTCTACCGTAGTGCCTAGCAAATCTTCGATACTCTGAAATTTATGCTGTTCTTTTGGTATAATTAATGTGTAGGCTTCGCCTTTTGCTGCCGCTCTGGCCGTTCTCCCAATCCGGTGTACATAGTCCTCGGCATCGTGTGGTACATCGTAGTTAATTACCATGTCGATATTATCAATATCAATGCCTCTAGATAAGATATCTGTGGCCACAATGATATTTATTTTCCGGCTACGGAATTTTTGTAGCACTTCTTTTCTTTGCAGTTGGTCTAAATCTGAATGAATTTCATCGGCAGAAAATTTAGCCCGTTTTAGCTCTCGTGCCAGTTCTTTTGTACTTATTTTTGAGGAGCAAAAAATAACTACGGTTTGCAAGTTTTTTTCTTTGAGTATCTGCTTTATTAGCCCTGATTTTTGATTATTGTAAACCGAATATGCCCCTTGCCTTATGCTTTCGGGGGGCTTAGACACGGCAATATTTATTGTTTCGGGCTTGTTCTGGATTTGGTTGGCGAGTTGCCTAATTTTCACAGGCATTGTTGCCGAAAAAAGCAGAGTCTGTCTTTCTTTTGGTAAGTATGAAATTATTTTCATAATGTCTGCAAAGAAGCCCATATCTAGCATTCTGTCGGCTTCGTCTAGGATTAGTGTGGTAATGCTATCGCAGTTTACATAGCCGCCTGCAAGGTGGGAAATCATACGTCCGGGGGTGCAGATAACAACGTCTGTACCTCGGGTGAGTGCATTTTTTTCTTGGGTAAACGGTTTGCCATCGCCACCGCCATATACGGCTATTGAGCCGACTTCTGTAAAGTAGGAAAAGCCCTCTAAATTTTGGTCTATTTGTATAGCCAGTTCTCGTGTGGGAGCAATTACAATGGCCTGGATACCATCTCTTTTACTTCGCATAATTTTATCCATAACGGGCAGTAAAAAGGCGGCTGTTTTCCCTGTTCCTGTTTGTGCCGAAGCAATTATATCTTTGCCTTCTAAAATGAGTGGTATTGCAAATTCTTGTACAGGGCTAGCCTTCTCAAAGCCAATGGCATCAAGCCCTTCCTGTATGTTTTCATGTAGGTTTATTTCTGTAAATTTCACTTTTCTGTTTTTATTCGTACTATTTTGCTCTAAGTAACATAATTATTTTTAAAAGTAGGCTATCTTTTTATTAATTTTCTTTATAAAATTAATAAATTAGCATTAGAGTTCTGCTTTTTTTTTTTATACCTTTGTAAAAAGTTAAATTAGAGGTTGGTCTTAAAAGTAGGGTTTGAGTATATTTGCAAATTACGATACTGTTAGTTCCTTAGTTAATTAAAATTCAAACCTTAGCTATATGTTCCTCTTTTTTTGAGTCAGAAAACGGAAAAAATTATACCAATAAAATCAAAATTCATGAAAATCAAATCCTTACTTATTTTTGCACTATCGGTTACTTTAAGTTTTAATAGTGTTGCACAAAGTAAAGTACTCTACGAAAAGAGTGCTACAGAAAAATACATCATTAGAAGTGGCTCTACGGATAACTCGGCAAAAAGGGCAATCCTAAAACGGATAGGAAAAGGAAACTCATTATCTACAAATGCAGTAAAATTAAACTTTTCATTTTTGGAAACCCATGAAATTCTAAAAAGCCAAAATAACATTACTTTTAATGTCCGGCTTTCGCAAGTTAAAATTACGGGCAATACCAATTATAGAGGCTTTCCTGTGGGCGAATTTCTTTTGCCCTCGAAAATGAGTTTAAAAATGGACTGGAAAAATGAAAAAGGCAAGCTGCTCAATAGTTACACTTTTAGCCATATTGATGTTTCGGGGCGAGGCACTAGCCAGCTAGTGAACAAAACGGTTACAGACTCTACTGATAATGAAGATTATATGATTATCACCAAGCAAATGAATTTCCTTTACAGTAGTAAGCAGCAATCCGAATTTTCACGAAAAGCAGATTTAATAGACCAGTATTATGCCGAGCTTAAAACCATTAAAAATAAAAAACTGGCTATCGAACGAATCAATAGAAATGAAGAAACTTTGCGGCATTTAAAGCGTATCGAGGTAATTTTTGATTATAGAGATTTGGCAGCCAAAACCATTGAATACGCCCAAGGCGTGGAGCAGTTAAATTTTTATACCACGCTTCCGCTCAACCGTACCGACCCTGAAAACATTAAACAAGCGGTTGAAAATTTAATATCGAAAAGTAAAGTACTCCTGCACTCTTCGGAGCATATCATTAGCGAACTACATATCATTTACCACGAAAGGGGGCTAGAAATGCTCGCCCGTGGCAAACACGATGCGGCTGATAGACTCTTCAGAAAATCAATAAAAACAAAGCCCGAATTTGCACCACCGCACTACCAAATTGCAAAAATGCTCTACAATGCTGGCTATACGGCTGATGCCGTAAACGAAGTTTTTGAAATAAGAGGCATGAACCCCGACCCACTCACCAAGCAACTTACCGTAGAACTTGCCCAAGGTATCTACAACGATTATATTTTAGAGGCGGCAGACCTTAATAGTGCAAAAAAATATGATGCTGCACTTTCCGTTTTAAACTCTGCCAAAAGACTCTGCAACGATTTTCCAGAAGTGGAGTGCCGTGCCGATATGGACGAGCAACACGATAGAGCCATCTGGGGAAAATTCAACATTTTACTAGCCAAATCGGATAATGTATTCAGACAAAATAAATTATACGATGCAGAGCAACTCTTACTTGCCGCAAAAGATTACCGAGAGCAACACATTGCAGTACTCCAAAATGAAGAGGATATTGCCCGCCGATTTGGCAATATTTATTATAAATTTATTGATTTTGGAAGAAAGGAAACAACAAAAAAAGATTTCTTACAAGCCCTTAAAGATTTAGCCGAAGCCCGCCGAATTTGCAAATCGTACAGAGAGGTACAATGTTCCGATGATTTGGATATTGCCTTTAAAAATGCCCGAAATGGGCAATATGATAAACTGCTCGACAAAGCCCGCAGAAGCTTCTCGCAAAGCCAACTCGACAATTCGGACAACGAGCTTGCCGATGCCAAATCGTACAGAATGCAATATAGCCTTAAGTTGAATCTTAAAGAAGACAAACTTTTACTAGACATTAAACAAAAACGCTACGATAATGCCATAGAAGCTGGGCTTCGCAACGAAAAAAGCGAAAATTACAAAAAAGCATTGGAGCATTACGACAACGCAAAATTTATTGCAAGCAATTATAAACTGCGAATAAATACCTACTTAAATAGGTACATCAAAAAAGCATCAGAAAACTACATTTTACAAATATGTGCCAATGGCGAACGCAATGTAAAAGCCAATGTTTTGCCCGAAGCACGCCAACTATACAGCCTCGGAATTGATGTGCAAACCATGTATAAACAACTTAGTAACCTAAAAGTAAACAAAGCCCTATCGCAGCTTAAAGACAAAATTTTCAAGCAGAAATGTGTAAATGCCCAAACTAAATACGACAACTTATTTTCCGAAGCACTGGTTAATATTTCGGCAGAACGATATATCGCCGGGACTAAAAAACTAGATGAAGCAATTATCCATGCACAAAACTTCTCCGACTGCAGTATCCGCTCCGAAAGTGCCGCCGACAAAAAAGCAGAGGTCGCAGATGCCGTAAGTTACGAAAAAAGTATGAATAGCGTAAAAGGCCACATCAGCGATGGGCGTTACCAGTCGGCAATTTCGGCCTACCTTGCCACAGGCAAGTTGTATGCCGATAAAAACATTAAACGTTTCGACATTACCCACCTTGCCCTTTACGATTTTATTATGAAAGAAAAAGATGGCTTTTTTACCAATGTTGCCGCCGAATATTATACCGATAAGCATGATTACAAAAAAGGTATGGAGCTACTGAAAGTTTTAAAAGGCAGTGATTTTAAACGCTCGAAAACAAAAATTGTACAAACAAAACTTGGCACAGCACTAGCGGCTGCCGACTTTAAAAACAACCCAAAAGGCAAATGGAAAACAGGAGTAGCCCGCTACACCGCAGGAGACCGTTATTATAAATACCTAAAACGAGCCTACAGAAAAGAATGGAAAAGACTGGATTAATTCTAACTCACTTCCCCTGAGCAAAACCTCAATAACAAAGACTTCTACAAATAAATGCCCAACTTAATCGAATTAAAACAAGTTGATATTGGCTACACTTTAAAAAGGCAAACAAAAGTACTCATTTCTGGGCTAAATATCTCTGCCCAAAAAGGCGAACTTATAGCCCTATTGGGCATTAATGGTGCAGGAAAAAGCACCCTTTTAAAAACCCTTGCCAAAGCCATAGCTCCCCTTGCGGGAAATCTGAAAATAAATAATATACAGGCAGACTTATATAAACCAAAAGATTTTGCAAAAACAGTCAGCTTTGTACCCGCAGAAAACCTACGCCCAGAAAACATGAGAGTCGAAGAGTTTATCGCCTTCGGGCGATTTCCTTATACTGGGGTTTCAGGCTTTATTACCGCTGCCGACAAAACAATTATTGACGCTGCAATTCGCAATGCAAAAGTAGAGCATCTAACAAGTAAGCAGCTCACCAAAATCAGCAGTGGTGAATTTCAGAAAGTACTAATTGCTAGAAGTTTAGCACAAGACACTCCAATTATACTGCTAGATGAGCCGGCCTCTTTTTTAGACATAGACAATAAGCACTCCACCTTTAATTTGCTACGCAAAATTGTAGATACCGAAAATAAAACAATCGTTTTTTCGGCACACGACCTAGCCACTGCCCTGAAAATTGCTGATAAAATTTGGCTTATAAAAAATAAAAAAATAATACAAGGTGCACCCGAAGATTTATTTTTAAATAACACTTTTCAAAACTTTTTCCCCTCAAAGCTCATTAAATTCGATACTAAACTAGTCGATTTTAAGGTCGAAAAAAAATGTAAATATCCTATTTACATAACTCGCCAGCAAAACTGCAACGATGCACTAACAGCCACCAAACATTGCCTGAAAAGAACTAATTTTTATGTTTCTGAAACGAAAACCCCAATTAATTTAGAAATCTACATAAAAAACAATAAATTTGCATGGAAATTAAACCAACCTAATAATAGTACCCTTTTTTTTTCCGTTTACGAACTATCTAAAGCCCTCAAAGAAATCAAAAATAATGATTAAA
>CAMZKQ010000216.1 GCA_947311265.1 uncultured Chlorobiota bacterium
CTTCATCATCATCTTTTTTTAGGTAATTACTAATTTCCTCTCGTGTTGCAGCACTGCCGCCCAAAGCAAATAATTTTATCATTTTATCATCGCTAAAATCGAAGGTGTAGCGTATTCGCCTAATAATATCGTTATTGGTCATTTTATATATTTTTTGTTGGAATAATTTTACTCTCTCGCTCAATTTCGAGAACTTCAAGATTTTTAATATCTCTCCCTAGTATTTCAAACCGCACAGCGGTACGGACTTTATGAAATCCCGATTTTCCGTAAGCCCCGGGGTTTATATGTAGGCAACTTAGCTTTTTATCGTACACCACTTTTAAAATATGAGAATGCCCACTAATAAAAATCTGCGGCGGATTGCGGTAAATCTGGGGGATTATTTTTTTATCGTACCGCCCAGGGTAGCCTCCAATATGGGTTATCCAAACTTTCACCTCTTCGCACTTAAATTTATTGTGCAAGGGAAATTCAATACGCAAATCTTGCCCATCAATATTCCCATAAACTGCACGGACAGGAGCAATTTTACTTAGTTTTCTTATCACATCAATAGTGCCAATATCGCCAGCGTGCCATATCTCATCGCAATTAGCAAAAAAATGGGCAATTCTATCATCAAAATGTCCGTGCGTATCGGATAGCAGTCCAATTTTTGTCATTTATTTTAAGTTTTCACAATCAAAATTAGTAAATAAAATGCTAACTTCGCTCTTCAAAAAAATAATTTTATGAAAATTGATACAACGATTTTACAATCTATTCAAAATGAGATAGATAAAGCAAAAAAAATTGCAGTACTTGGACATCATCACCCAGATGGGGATTCTATGGGTGGCAGTGGAGCAGTTTACACTTTTCTTAAAAATATGGGGAAAGAGGTGGGCTTACTTATGCCTTCGCAGTTTTCTCCTTCGCTGGCTTGGATGCCCAATGTGGGGGAGATTATTCGCTACGATTTGGATAAAAATGCTTTTGAAAAAAGCATAAATGAAGCCGACTTGGTATTCTGTGTAGATTATAATGAAGCAGGAAGAACTGGGGCGGCGGAGGCGGTACTAAAAAATTCGCCTGCCACTAAAATTGTGCTGGACCACCACCCCAACTCTGGCTCGTATGGCAATTATATTATTTGCGAAACTTCGGTAAGCTCTGCTTCGGAGGTGGTTTACGAAGTGCTTTCAAAACTAAATAATGCAGAAAAATATATCTGCAAAACAGTGGCCGAAAACTTGTTTACTGGGATTATGACTGATACGATTTGTTTTAGCGTTAATTCATCTCGCCCACGCACTTTTGAAATTGCAGCAAAATTGCTCAAATTTGGCTTAGATAAAGATAAAATTTATGGCAATGTCAATTTTAATTTCTCGGAGCAACGTATGCGGCTCATGGGGTTTATATTGGATTCTAAAATGAATATTTTGCCAGAGTATAATTTAGCTTATGCGGTTTTATCGTTAAAAGACCAAGAAAAATACAACTACAAACATGGTGATGCCGAAGGTTTGGTCAATTTGCCGCTCTCTATTAAAGGTGTAGATGCCTCGGTTTTATTTATTGAAAAAGAGGACTATGTAAAGCTCTCCTTGCGTTCGACCAACGATTTTGATGTTAATAAATTGGCTCGGTTACATTTTAATGGCGGGGGGCATCAGCGAGCGGCTGGGGGAAAGCTAGACGATATTTCGGGTGAGGCAGCCACGGCATTACTGCTTAAGGTTTTGCCTGATTTTTATGCCGATTATAAGGGGCAAAAATAGGGCTTGTTTTCAATCCCATTTAATTCGAGGTAAATCGTTACATAAAATGGGGATACCCTTATTTTGTAACACAAATGCCTCTTTATCAAGACTATCAGCGGCAGGTAAAATTTGAATATGGAAGAAAATTAAAATTTTAATAAGCCATTTTGGGGAAGCTATATTTTTCTGTTTTGCTGTGCTAATATGAAAATCTGCCCTCGAACAGATTAGTGCCAAGGACTCTAAAATGTGGCGTAGCATGCAGTGGGATTGCATTTTTTTTTCAAGTTCATAGCTTGTGCTTAGTGCCAGTATATAAATTTTCTGAAATTTATTTTCGCGCAAAAAGTTTAACAAATATTTTTTTCCTAGCCTATAATCATGCTGCCATACCGTTTTTTCTATTTCAAAATTGGGCTTAAAAGAGGGGCTAAATTGGGGGGTTAATTTCATTGAAATTACTTCATGCTTAAAAATTGGAATGCCTCTTTTTTGCCAATAGATTGTAATTATGTCAAATACAAAAACAAAGGGCAGTAAAATTGTTTCCCAAAAAATAAGCTTCCTTGAAATTTTTAATGATTGCCCTGATGATACTTTTGAGTAAAGTGGTTTTTTTGCCTTGTTTATTTTCCTTGCATCATTAATATGTGTGTAAATAGGCAAGGCGTTTTTCATCTATTATTAATTTAAAATGGATTGGTGTATTTTAATCAAAAAGACAAGTATATATAAAGATGTCTGTTTTTAAAACCTGTGCTTTTACAAACTTAGAAAAAAAAGATTGAATTGTTGAAAAATAAATTTAAAAAATCAATAAATTATATCAATATTTGCATACCGTTTTTTAAACGACATAAAGGCATATTAATATCAATGTGGAACTTCTGCATTTTTAATACAATTATAAAAATGAAAAGCACAAAAGCAAACAAGTTAATTAACAGAATGCAAATAAAATTGCAGGAAAATGGTATTCAAATAGACTCTTTAATTGAGGATTTTACCCAACTGCGGGTGTATGCCGTTGAAGAAAAAGAACCTGCAATGGCAAAAATAATTCGCCTTACAATGGAGCATCTTAAAGATTATGAAACATTTTTAATCCCGATGCCTAGCGATGAGATTGAAGGCGAGGAAGGCCAAGAGTTGCTCGAGGAAGAAGAGGAAAAAGATGAGTTGGCAGGGCGTGTAGAAAGCCTAGATGCAATGATTGCAATGATGCTAGATAATACTAATAAATTTAATAACAGGGATTTACGGGAGTACATTAGCTTGCTAAAAGCCTTTGATGAATAACTTATTTTTTTACTTGCTCAAATTCGCTAAGAATTTGGGCAATTGTCTTTTTTAGTATAGGGTGCATTAATTGGGGAGCGATTTCGCAAAGAGGCTCTAAAACAAATGCTCGCTTATGCAAATGTAAATGCGGAACAATTAAATGGGCTTCATTAATTATTTGTTGCTCGATAAAAAGAATATCAATATCAATCTGCCGGCTAGCATATAAGGGGCGACCATAAGTATCTATTTTTGTTTTAGATTTTCGCCCTAGCGAACGCTCAATGCCCTGCGAGATAGAAAGTATTTTTAAGGCTGGCAGCTTAGTTTTAAGTTCTATTACAATATTGAGGTAACTATTAGTATCGGTATAGCCCCAGGCTTGGGTTTCAAAAATAGATGATTTTTTATTTATCTTACCTATTTTTAAAGCAATAGCTTGGCAAGCTTTTAGTAATACTTCTTCACGATTGCCTAAATTTGAGCCTAACGATAAATAGACTTTCATATTTTGGAGTTTTAGTATTTTTAGGTAGATTGCTAATATTAGAAAAGTAAATTTATAAAAGTAAAACAAGTTTAACAAATTATTAATTAAATATATAAATATTCAACCCATTTTATTTTTTAACCCCTTAATTCAATTTTTATGAGAAAAAATTTAAAACTCTTTTTTTTCTTCCTAATGCTTACCGCATTTTCTGTACCGCTTTCGGCACAGTCGATTAAAGGAGTAGTTACGGACAAGGCATCTGGCGAAACCCTTATTGGTGCCAATGTAATTATTAAAGGAACAACCCAAGGCACAATAACCAACCTTGATGGCACATTCCTACTAGACGTTCCTTCGGGAAGAAACATTATTCTGATAAGCTTTGTGGGCTACCTCGAAGTCGAAAAAGAAGTAATGGTTTCGCCTGATGATGTAAGCGACATGGGGGACATTACCCTTGAAGCCGATGCCATTGCTTTGGACGAGATGATGGTCGTTGCTTCTTATGCAAAAGATAGGCGTACTCCTGTAGCTTTCTCTACAATTAAACCAGAAATGATTTTAGAGAAATTAGGAACACAAGAATACCCTGAGATTTTGAAATCTACCCCAAGCGTTTACGCCACAAAAGGTGGCGGTGGATACGGCGATGGGCGTATTAACCTACGTGGATTCGACTCCAACAACATTGGCGTACTTATAAATGGCGTACCTGTAAATGATATGGAAAACGGCAAAGTATATTGGTCCAACTGGGCAGGGCTTTCCGACGTTACTCGTACCATGCAAGTACAGCGTGGTTTAGGTGCTTCTAAATTAGCCATTTCCTCCGTAGGCGGAACAATTAATATCCTTACAAAAAGTACGGATATGAAAAAAGGTGGCTCGGTTTACTACGGCATGGGCAATAATAATTACCAAAAAAAATCATTCACCCTTTCCACTGGTTTGCTCGATAACGGCTGGGCAGTAACAGTTAGTGGTGCTCAAACCTCTGGCGATGGCTACGTTCAGGCAACTGAATTTAATGGCTATTCTTACTTTTTTAACATCTCCAAACGCCTTTCGGATATGCAAACACTATCTTTAACTGCTTTTGGTTCAAGCCAATGGCACAATCAAAGAAGTTTTCAATCCATTGAAAATTACAGAAAAAGCGATGCCGGAAGATTAACTAACGTTAATTATGGCTACCGAAATGGAAAATCGACCAATGGTGCTTATGGCTTCAACGTTTATAACAAACCACAAACTTCGCTAAACCACTTTTGGAATATTAACTCAAAAACAACACTTTCCACCTCTGTTTATGCCTCATTTGGTCGTGGTGGCGGGCGACGAATTTCTGGAAGCAATAAATACAACCTTCGTTTTGGCTACCCATCTGGCGACCCAACCGAAGGCGTTACACACCTTACTAATGAAGGGCTTTTAGACTATTCTGCTGCAATTGACGAAAATATAGCCGCTACAAATGGCTCAACTTCTGTGCTTACAATGTCTCGAAACTCGCACAATTGGTACGGTATTTTATCTTCGTTTAATACACAAATTGGCGAAGTGGGCATCACAGCTGGTATCGACGGGCGATATTACAAAGGATTTCATTACTACCAAATTGATGATTTGCTAGGTGGCGACTATTTCCTAGACCCTTATGCGTATAGAAACCCTAACAGAGATGGTACTGAACGTTTAGGCGTTGGCGATATCTTTAAGAAAAATTACGTTGGCGAATTAATCTGGTCAGGCGGATTTTTACAAGGGGAATATGTTTTAAATGATTTCTCTGCATTTCTATCTACCTCTGTATCAAACACCATGAACCGAAGAACAGACTTCATTACCTACACCCCAGAAGAAGGGCAACAAACCGACTGGGTTAACTTTTTAGCATATAGTGTAAAAGGTGGTGCAAACTACAATATAAACGCACAGCATAATGTTTTCCTTAACGGTGGATATTTTATAAAAGCCCCTTTCTTTAATAATGTATTTTTAAATGGAGCCAATGAAATTAATAAAGGTGCAGCACCCGAAAAAGTACTATCAACAGAATTAGGCTATGGTTTCAAACACCCCATTTTTAAAGCTGATTTAACTTTATACCGCACTAAGTGGATGGATAAATCATTCGCTGGGCGTTCGCAAGACTTAACGTTTAATATGAGAAATATTGATGCCCTACACCAAGGCGTAGAGCTAGAAGTTAAAATAAACCCTGTAAAAGCCCTAGATATTAAATTGATGACCTCCGTTGGCGACTGGAAATGGGTCAGCAACGGTGTTGCTGAGTACCTTGACGAAAGTGGCAATGTTGTCGGAGAAAACAAAATTGTATATTCCGAAGGTATCCACGTAGGCGATGCTGCCCAAACTACTGCCGCAGCAGGTATTGATTACGAAGTTTTAAAAGGCTTAAAAATTGGTTTCGACTACAACTACTACAGCAACCTCTATGCACAATTCCAAATTACAGACTATAACTCAGAATCCTCCATCGGAAAAGACGCATGGAAAATGCCAGTATATCAACTCGTTGATTTTAGTGCAAGATACAAATTTAGAATCGGTAAATTTAATACCACCGTTTACGGTAAAGTTAATAATATCCTAGATACCGAATACTTCTCTGATGCCAAAGATGGTGCTGCTCACGATGCCATATCGGCAGGCGTGTACTACGGATTTGGACGTACAGTATCTTTAGGTCTTAGATTAAAATTTTAATTAATAAACAATTTAAAATACAAAATTATGAACAAATATAAAATAATTTTATCCTTGTTTGTTGTAGGTCTAGTCCTTTCTTCTTGCGAGCCCAACAAAGCCGTTTACGAAGAGTTAGACAGCCAAGCAACGCCATATAGCAAAGCCGAAACTTACACCCTTTCTGCGGCAGACTATAGCACAATGAGCAAAAATGCAGAAGCAGTTGCCACAACACCCAGCGATACTGCTGCCTACAAATCTATTGCAAGCCTGCAAAGTTTGAATAATACTTACAAAGCAGAAGACTATATCCCAGCAATCCTATCCTCTGTTTTTAAAGCACTAGGCAAAGGCTCTAGTGCAATGGTTACATACAACAACTTTGCAGATGATACTTTTGGAGACATTGAAACTTACTCTTTATCAAATGCCGACTACACCACTATCTCGGGCAAACCCTCGGAAAACGGCTACTTCACCCCTACCGCTTCACCACAAAGTTATCTCCCAGGCTTCTTGAAAACCAAATTTCCTGATGCTGCTGAAAAGGACTATATCCTAGTGAGCTACCTCTACCCTGATGCAGTTTCAAAAGATGCCATGTTATTTTTCTACACTGGAACAAAATGGAAAAATGCTGACGGTGTTACAGCTATTTCGGGTGCAGGGTACGAGCAAATGGGCAATCCAGGGCCCGGACAATACGGCAACTTCTCGTCCGACTTTAAGCCTGTAGATTATCTTCCCCTCTATTTAGCAATTCAATTTCCTTACGACAAAGATGGAGCAACAAGGAAAATTGCCTTTAAATATTATGGTGGCAGCAATGGGGCTTATGTAGCTAATGCAACTAAAGAAAACGGGCATTGGAATGTTGGAACAAGCTCGCAATTTATCAACAATGGCGAAAAGTGGATTTTTGACCCAACTGTAAACTACGAAATTACAAGCGATGATTATCAATACCTTGTAGATTATGTGAAAAACTCATCGACTTTAGGTGCCCCTTATCTCCAAGAAGGAAAAGATGACCGTGAATTTTACTTTGGTGCAAACTCCAAATATGTAAACTTTAATGTAATCCCTTTTTACCGTACAGATTTTTACGACCCCAACAATGAGCTAGATGGTATGAGCGAAGAGCAAGTGAAAAAAGTTATACTCGACAGAATTAATGAGGCTGCTAAGCTTGTTTTAGAAAAACAATTCCCTAATTCTGAGGCACTTGTAAATGGTATCCCTGTATATTATGAATTGTTCTACAAAACTTACGGCTCTGGTAATATTTCTTACACCGTAAGATTCCTTTGCACAGGAGCTGGCGAATTTGAATTACAAGAAGGACAACCGGTAGAAGCAAAATAAAATTTGCTTACTTTAATACACGAAAAAATCCCTACAAATAGTGTAGGGATTTTTTTATGTAACGATTTTAACCCTAAGCATATTTATTCTTCCGTAAGTAATTCTTTACATAATCTGTACAGCCATCTTCCAAAGAAGTAAACTTTTTTGTATAACCAATGGAGCGTAATTTATCCACATTAGCCTGGGTGAAATACTGGTATTTTTCTCTAATATCTATTGGTGTATCAACAAAAGAGATAGCTTCGGGCAAGCCCAAAACTTTAAAAACAGGGCGTATCAAATCCAAAAATGAACGTGCTTTGCCCGTACCCAAATTATACAAG
>CAMZKQ010000217.1 GCA_947311265.1 uncultured Chlorobiota bacterium
ACAGGAACTGGGGCAGATGCAACAATTACAGTCCCTAGCGGAAGTTTAGCAAATACAATATCAGGCATTACATTTACTGCCCTAAATGCTGGTTGCCCTACAATTACACTTAATAATACGGCAGAAATAATTGTTCGTAATGTGCCTAGTTCTTCAATTTCTACTGCTGGTAGCCAGATTGAGCTAGGCAATGATGGCTCTGTTTCTGTAATATCAAGCGAAAGCGATATTGATTATGAAGCTAATTATAATGGGTTTACTGTTGCAGTTTCGGGTTCGGGTGCTGATATTTCATTTTTATTTCCTGCAAGTGAATTAGTATTGGGTGAAAATCAAATTGAAATTACGGCAAGTAATAATGGGTTTTGCAAAGTAACTTTAACAGGAATGCCTATTATTTTGGTTAAAGAAAAAGTGGTTGTTTCAGAAGTATTTTTTATTCCCGAGGCCTTTTCGCCTAACGGCGATGGTAAAAATGATTTTTTCATTATCTCGGGTATCGAAAAATACCCCAATAATAGCCTTCAAATTTTTAACCGCTGGGGGGTTAAGGTTTTTGAAACGTCTGCCTACCAAAATAATTGGGACGGTATTGCAAAAGAAAACCTACAAATCGGAAGTTCTAATCTGCCAACAGGCACTTATTTTTACATTTTTAATAAGGGCAATGAGCAGGGGGTGGAAAAAGGGACAATTTACTTGCGGCGGTAATAAGCCCTATCTACTTTGAAACAATATTAATGGCATTCATTAATTTTTCTTTGTAGGATTTTGCTATTGCTAATTTCTTTTTTTCTTTGCTCGTTTTAAATACCACCATGTTATCGGCAATCATTTCTATTTTTTCGATATTGGCAATATAACTTCTGTGGATACGCTTAAACTTTTCTTGTGGCAGCTTTTCTAAAATAGATTTCATTGTAAAATGAATCGTATGCTTTTCGTCGTAAGTATTTACCACCACATAGTTTTCAAGGGCTTCAATCCAAAGAATATCGCTATAAAGCAAACGGATAAAGGAGGAAGAGCTGCTTTTTATAAACACTCCTTTTTGCGAACTGCCCCGTTCTAGTTCCTCGTTATGCCTACGGTAGGCTTTATTTACCGCTTTAATAAACCGAGCTTGGGTAACCGGTTTTAAAATATAATCGGTAACGCTATACTCAATAGCGGTTATGGCGTATTTTTTTTCTGCTGAAATAATAATTACTTGGGGTAGATTTTCTGCCACTTCGATAAACTCAACACCAGTCATATTAGGCATTTCAACATCAAGCAGGATTAAGTCAATATCGTTTTCATTTTTGATATATGTAATGGCATCTGCGGCATTATCGAAAGTGGCTTTAAGGGTTAAAAAATCTACTTTTTCAAGCCGCTGCTCCACAATTAGGCGTGATACCTCTTCGTCATCTACAATTATACAATTCATCATACAGGGTTGTTTTTCTTTTTGAATATGCTAGTTTATAAAAAAAATTGAAATTTAAGAATTAATAATCCGTTTAATCAGTAAAGTAAAATTTGTAACTTTCATCAAAATATTAAAAAATGAAGGCCTTTGTGCATGCTTTTTGTAATATACTAAGATATTCTTTGCAAAATTAGCTATTTTTACACTTTTTAAACTATTTAATTTTAGCTTTGCTACAAAAAAAAACGAACAGGAAACTTACAAAAGTGAGCATAAATTTGATTAGATGCCCAGCAACAATAAAATTATAAACACATGAAATACACAAAAAAAATCGCTCTAATTATTTGTATCATTGCCTTTTCGGGTAGAGCATTTTCGCAGGAGCTACTCGATGAGCAACAACTTGTAGAGGCCAAAGAATACAATTCTATAGAAGAAGCACTAAAAGACCCCGATAATGTTTACAAACTCAACTTGGGAGGGCAAAAATTAACTGAATTTCCGGAAGAGATTAAACGCTTGCATAAGCTACAATCCTTGGATTTATGGCAAAATGAAATCCTATATATCCCAGCTGAAATTGCAGAATTAGCCAATTTACAATTCCTAAATATGGGCTCTAATAAACTAAAAAGTGTACCGCCAGAAATTGGCGAACTAAAGCACCTTATTATGGTCGATTTTGAAAGCAACGAAATAGAATACCTCCCGCCAGACATCTGCGAATTACCAGTACTACAAAGTTTGAACTTAGGCGAAAATCAGCTGGAAAGCTTGCCCGATAATATTGGTAACCTTACAGCACTTGCCAACCTTAACCTTTGGGGCAATAAACTAGCAAGCTTACCGCCCTCTTTCGGAGATTTAAAAAACCTGCAAAGTGTCGATTTATCTGAAAATAAATTAGAAGAATTACCCTCGGATATAGAGCGGCTTCAAAACATTATGATTTTTGATATTCATAAAAATGAATTGATTGAAGTGCCTGCCGAAATTAGTAAACTAACACAAATTCCATATCTTAATATAGCCGAAAACCAACTCCGCAACCTCCCGCCAGAAATCGGTTTACTTGTCGATTTACAAATGCTGGATTTATCTGAGAACCAACTATCTAGCTTACCTTCAGAAATAGGCACACTTACCAATTTGCGAGAATTGAATATCACAAAAAACAAGCTGGTAGCCCTAAACCCTGCGATAGGCAAACTAACTAATTTACAAATTTTACAGCTCAATAAAAACGCACTAAGCAGCCTCCCGCCTGAAATTGGGCAACTTTTGGCATTGCGACAGTTCGATGTTTCATCGAATATTTTAACAAGCTTGCCAGCAGACATCGGAAAAATCAAAAAATTAGAAGATCTGAATTTATTTAACAACCAGATTACAGAACTACCAAGCGAAATTGGCAATTTATCCGATTTGGAAAATCTAAACTTGTACTATAATAAACTCAGTACACTGCCAAAAAGCATAGGCGATTTAAGCCGCTTACAAGTTTTAAATTTAGCCAATAATGATATTACAGCACTTCCTAACGAAATTGGGAAACTAAGCAATTTGCAGCAACTGAACCTTAAAAACAACGCCATACAATCGGTGCCAGAAAGCCTTAAAAAGTTAAAAAACATTCAATATATAAACCTTAAAGGCAATAAGCTTGACGAAGCTGAAGTAAAAAGAGCAAAAATATTAATTGCCGAAGATGCTAAAACCCGCTTTTAAGCCCTTTAAAACAAAATCCAATTTTAGGACAATTTAAAAAAAAATATTTCCCAATCCTAAATTTATTTATACCTTGTCTGCTGATTAGTTTTGTAGCCCTATTTATAAAAACGACTACAAACCCAACTAAAATAAATTTTCTAACATTAAATAAAAAATTATGACAGGAGAAGAAGTATTAAAGTTTATGAGCCAAACTAAGGTTTATGATTTAACCCAAAGGTTAAGTATCCACACCCCGCCGTGGCCAAGCTATATGCCATTGCAATTGCAATACTTTAAGCGGCTAGCAGGAGCACACATGGGGCAAGGTGCCAATGGGCAAATCATGAAAACCAGTATGCACGTAGGCACACACGTAGATGGCGAAATTCATTTCCATTCTAGCGGAAGAACCATTGGCGATACGCCACTTGATTTTTGGTACGGGCAAGCAGCAGTAGCTGATATTTCAGATTTAGTATCTGACTTTAGCCTCTACACACCGGAAATGATTATGAGTAAAGTCGAAGTAAAGCATGGCGATATTCTAATTATTAACACAGGCTACCATAAATATGCTTGGGATCAACCAGAATCGGACGAAGTACGCTATTTTGTAAGGCACCCGGGGCCATCACCAGATTTTGCTCAATGGGCATTGGATATGGGCATTAAGTGGATTGGTGTTGATGCTGCTAGTGCAGACCACCCAATGAATACAATCATTAGAGATTGGCACCCGAAAGCATTTATTAAAGCAGAGGAAAAATTAATTGCAGATACAGGACAAAAGTGGGACGAGTATTTCCCACTCGATGAGTATTACCAAATAATGCACCTTAAACTGTTTCCTGAAGGCTTGATACATGCCGAAAATTTAGGAGGCGAATTGGCAAAAGTAAGCAACAAACGCCTTTGGATTGGTCTTTTTCCACTGCGTGGAATTGAGATGGAATCCTCTATGTGCCGTGTTATTGCTATTGATGGCGATGAGTAAACACACTTTATTATAATCAAAAAAAAAGGAATGCTAATTTTTTAGCATTCCTTTTTTTATGGTTTAATTTAGCTAGGACTTAGCTGGCGATTTTCCTGTAAAAAAACATAAAAAAATGTAAAAAATAGAACCCCCGAAATTGTATTTAGCATGCTTTCAAAAATAAAATTCAGAAGTATTAATGCCGAAAACCCTATTAAGGCTGCATCTTTTCGCTTAATGCCTTCCCGCAAGGGGAGAAATATTAATAATAACAATAGGATAAAGCCTGATACACCAATGGTGGAAAATGTCTCAATATATTGGTTATGAGCATTTAACTTTATATGATTTGCCTTTGCATAGCGAAACGTTTTATATTTTTCATTCATTTGTTTTTTGGCATCGCCAATGCCTGCACCTAGCCAGAAATTGTCTTTTACCGTTAATATTCCAGCATTCCACATCATGAACCGCTCGGATAAATTCTTATTTTCTGTAATGCTTTTTTCACTCGAAACCAGTAATAAAAATTCTTTCGTTGCAAGTTTAAACCGGGCATTTGATGCCACAATTAACAACAATAAAATAATCAAACTTGGGAGTGCAATTTTTATCCCAATGCGTTTTGTTTTAAAAAAGTGGTAGCCTACTTTCCCACCTAAAATTAGCAAGAAAGATAAAATCCCGGCACGGGAGGAAAGCATAAAAATAAGCCCACTAAAAAACACAATAAGAGCATAAAAAAGCACATTATCCCTTACAGAAATTTCGCTCACCGACTGGCGTATCACAAATAAAAATACCATGGATAGGCAAAGGTACATTGCCCAATATGCTGGGTGCATAAATGTAGAAAGCTCGCTATAAAACAAAAAATTACCTCCTTGTATAATCGACTCTATAAAGCCCATTCCGTTTTGCTGTACCGAGGCATCAAAAATAAACTCTCCACCTTTAAAATGAAACGAACGATAAATGCCCCTTGTGAGGCTAATTATTCCTGCCAAAAAGTTACCAGCAATAAATAGTTTGAAAAGAGCTACTCTAAACTTCGTAAAAAAGTGTGATATGCCTATTAAAAATAGAGGTAATAGGAGAAAGGAGAGTTTCTGTTCTATGTCTTTTCCTGCACTAATTTTATCCTCGGAGTAGAAAAAACTAACTGCGGTAATACAAAAAAACAAAGGCAATAAGAGTTGGCTATAATTTTTCTTGTGCAAAAAATAATGGCGAAATTTATAGCTAAAATTCCCTGCCACCCCCCACGAAATGGCAAGAAAGCCTATAAAATAGGGCAAAAACCAACGGTACAGGGGCATACAAAAAATAAAAATGCCTATAAAAAGAAAATTTATTCGCTGTGCAAATTGCTGTATTTTATATCGCTTTTTTGATTGCATAGTCTAAACCCTCTGGTTAAATTTCAATTGTATTGCCCCAGTAATCCCTAATAATTATCTTTAGAGTGGAAATAAAAAAAGCAAATTTCGGAACTCCAAAACTTGCTTTTTTATTATCCTGCAATAAGTTACACATTACACTTAATAGTTCAATGTAATTTTTGTGCCGAACGCTTTATCACTCAATTTTGTAGCCTCTGTAATTACACTTTTAGCTCCCCCTTTTTCAACAAAACGAAGTGCTGCGATAACCTTAGGCCCCATATTGCCTTCGCCAAATTTGCCTTGGGCGAGGTATTTTTCAGTATCCGCCTTGTCCAACGCTTCTAATTTACGCTCGTTGTGCTGGCGAAAATCAATATAAACATAAGGGACATCAGTGAGTATATAAAACTCGTCTGCTTCAAGTTTTGCCGCCATTAAGGAAGAGGCTTTATCTTTGTCAATAACCGCCTCTAGCCCTTGTAGCTCGCCCGAGTTATCATAATACACTGGAATTCCTCCGCCACCACCTGCAATAACTATAGCCCCAGACCTTGCTGTTGCTCCAATGGTTTTTAAATTAAAAATATCAGTTGGTTCGGGCGATGCCACTACTCTTCGCCAGCCATCATCTACCTTTGGGCTTTGCTTAAATTGCCAGCCTTTTTCTTGTATTAATTGGTCAGCCTCAACTTTTGGGTATATTTTCCCTACCCTTTTTGTGGGGTTAGAGAATGCTTTGTCGTCTTTACTTACAAGGACTTGTGTAACAAAAGTTACCACCTCTTTATCAATCCCTTCATTTTTTAAGATATTTCTCATTTGGCGTTCAATCATGTAGCCAATCCCGCCTTGCGAATCGGCAACGCAGACATCTAAGGGCATCTGAGGTATTTTGTAGGTTGCAGCAGCAGCATCATTGCGCATTAAAATATTGCCCACTTGGGGGCCATTGCCGTGGCTAATAATTATATCGTAACCTTCTTTTATAAGGTACACAATATTTTGTAATGTATCTGCAGTGTTTTTTTCTTGCTCTTCAATTGTGCCTTCCTGCTCTCCTCTAAGGAGGGCATTGCCCCCTAGGGCAATTACTGCTAGTTTTTTTTTACTCATGTATAATGTTTTTATGATTATTTTCGGGTGGTTTGGTTTGGTTTTTATCTAAAACAAAAGTAACTATTATTTAGCTCTTATCAAAAGAAATCTAATTTTAAACAGAGAAAAACCTAATCAGCAAGCCTGCTATTAAATCCTTAAATTTCAACTTCAAGCAC
>CAMZKQ010000218.1 GCA_947311265.1 uncultured Chlorobiota bacterium
TTGAAACTTCCATTGCCCATAAGTGGGATTACATCTGGGTAGAAAGCCCTATATTCGACCTATCCAACAACACCAACCCAACACTTTCTATGGATATTAAGCATCAGCTTAATAATGTACACGACCAATTCCAGATGCAATACTCCATAGATGGAGGTACTGTATGGGCAGTATTAGGTGCATCTGGCGACCCCAATTGGTACAACTCTACCACTTGGTGGAAAGACTCACGCTATGCACCAAATACAGTAGATACATGGACAAATGTACAGCACGATTTATGTATCCTTTCGGGCGAACCTTGCGTAAAATTTAGAATACGTGGCTATGTTTTCTACGCAGAACCAACTTATAACGATACTTATAAATTTGCATTCGATAACTTTGCCATCTCCGCAGGAGAAAGCGACGAAATAGAACCGCTAGAAGTTACCCTTAGCGATGGCGGAAGCTGTGGCGGATTAGGTAATGCAGAAACAGTACAGGTACTTATTAAAAATAATAAATGCCGCCCTATTTATAACTTCCCAATTTCAATACAAATTGATGGTGGAGCAATTATTAACGAAATTGCCCCGGGCCCTGTACCTCGTTTCGGCACCTATTTATACACCTTTACCACAACAGCAGATTTATCTGCCGCAGGTAACCATACCATATCAATTACCACCAACTTAGCCACCGATGGTGATAATACCAACGACAATATCGTTCAGAACAGAACAAATACACCAATTAACACCTTCCCTTTCCTTGCCGATTTTAACTCGGGCAACCAAGGCTTTGTAAGCAGAACACCTAGCCATACACGCTACTTTCATCATGGCGTATTACCTTACCTCGATGGGGCAGAAGGAGAAGGCAGTTCTTGGTACGTACAAACTACACAAGACCACCAATGGGACTATTTTTGGGTAGAAAGCCCTGTTTTCGACCTTTCGGGAATGACCAACCCTATTTTGTACCTAGACATAAAACAACAACTCAATAATGCACACGACCAGTTTCATTTGCAATATTCCACAAATGGAGGAGCAAGTTGGGTAACTCTAGGCAACGCTGCCGACCCTAGTTGGTACAACTCTGGCGACTGGTGGAAAAATACACGCTATGCCCCAAACATCGTAGATGATTGGCAAACCGTACAACGTAACCTATGTGCTTTAAAAGTGCCTTGTATCCAATTTAGAATTTACGGATATACCTTTTATTCCGAACCAGCATACAACGACACATGGAAATTTGCCTTCGACAACTTCGCCATACGAGAAGCCATAGATGTAGAAGCAGTAGATTATATAAGCCCAGATGCTACCGCAACAGGTTGCTTATATTCTACCACACAGCAAGTTACAGTAAGGGTTTACAACCACTCTTGCACCAACCAAGTAAACGTACCTATCCGATGCGATGTTACAGGAGCAGCCACAGCAACATTTGTAGGTACTGTACCTCTAATTGCAGCCAATAGCTATGCCACCTATACGCTACCAGGCACTTTCGATATGACTGCCGTAGGAACGTATAATTTCGACACCTACACCCAGCTCGTTGGCGATGCTTTCCCGAGCAACGACAAAGCCCTGCTTACTGTAAATGTAGCCTTCCCAAAAATTACCACCTACCCATTTACAGAAGATTTTAATGCCGACAACGGCTACTGGGTTGCAGGCGGCGATAATCCGCCAGAAAATAATGGTAGAAAATTCGTTTGGGGAGCACTCCCAGCAGGATATGCAGGAGGGCCAGATGGCGAAGGCAACTCTTGGTCAGTGGAAACGAGTATTGCCCACCAGTGGGACTACATTTGGGTAGAAAGCCCCGTTTTTGACTTCTCTTCGCTTAGCAATCCCGTATTATTTATGGATATTAAGCACCAGCTAAATAATGCACACGACCAATTCCAGATGCAGTACTCCCTCGATGGAGGCGGCACATGGGCAGTACTAGGTACAGCTGGTACACCGAACTGGTACAACTCTGCCACTTGGTGGAAAGACTCTCGCTATTCGCCAAATATAGTAGATAGCTGGACAACTGTACAACAAGCCCTTTGTAGTTTTGCAGGAGAAGCCTGCGTTAAATTTAGGGTACGTGGGTATGTGTTCTACTCCGAACCAACCTACAACGACACCTATAAATTTGCATTTGATAACTTTAAAATTATAGATAATTTTACCGATGCAGCAATGCAAACCTACATTACACCTATACAATCCGAAGAGTTTTGCACCTTTTCAAATGCAAAACCAGTAACTGTAACCATTTACAACTCGGGTTGCCAAGCACTTACTAACGTTCCAATCACTTGCGAAATTACAGGAGCAATTACACAAACACTTATAGGCACAGTAGATATACCGTCCCTCACTTCGGTAACCTTCACTTTCTCTACCACGATTGACATGACACCAATCGGCGTGTACAACTTCAAAACATATACCAGCCAACCCGGCGACCAACGCCACGATAACGACACCATTACCACTGCCGTGGAAACGCTTTACCCATTAATTTCCACCTTCCCCTACAACGAAGATTTTAACTCCGGAACAGGCTACTGGAAAGCTAGAACCAGCACCGAACCTGCAAACAACGGGCGAAACTTCACACATGGAACACTTCCATACCTCTACGGCCCCGATAACGAAGGCGACTCATGGTATGTTGAAACTTCCATTGCCCATAAGTGGGATTACATCTGGGTAGAAAGCCCAGTATTCGATTTTACAGGACTAACCAACCCGATATTCTCCATGAATATTAAGCATCAGCTAAATAATGTACATGACCAATTTCAAGTACAATACTCCATAAACGGAGGTGTTAGCTGGACAGTATTAGGCAGTGCCGCAGATTTAAACTGGTACAGCTCTGGTACTTGGTGGAAAGACTCTAGGTACTATCCCGTAGGAGAGTGGGAGTATGTAGAGCATAATTTATGTAACCTTGTAGATCAAACTTGCGTTAAATTTAGAGTATATGGCTATGTCTTCTATTCCGAGCCTACATATTATGATACTTACAAATTTGCATTCGATAATGTTTCTATAACTGATGGTATTATAGATGCCGAAGTAGTAGAACTCGAAGGCTGCTTTGGTAGCGAATACGGGCTAAACGTAAAAGTAACCAATAACAACAACTTCTGCTACAACTTCAGACTCAACGGCGACTACGCAAGAATACCCGAAAGCGAATCAGCAGATGCTGCAACAGAACACAGCAGTAGCCCAGCCGAACAAGCCTTTAATAATGACAACGTTACATTAGGCTGGGGAAACAACAATATTATGCCAACATGGCTCGAATACGATTTTGGTGTTGCCAACTCAAAAGTAGTTGATGAATATAGAATTTATTGCAGCTCTACACAAACAGGTGGTTGGAACTCCGAAGCCTACAACCCAATGACTTGGACTTTTGAAGGCTCTAACGACGGCACAAATTGGACTGTGCTAGACACCCAAGCCAACGGGCTATTGACAAGAAACGTATGGTCTGCCTATACTTTTGTAAATGTTACTCCTTACCAATACTATAGAATAAATATTGCAGCTACCGAAGGCAGCACATGGTGCCACATTACAGAAATGGACTTTTATGATAGTGGCGTACTTGTGCCACAAAATATCCCTAATCCTGCCACAGCAAGCTCGACAAATGCCGGTGAAATTGCCAAAAAAGCATTCGACGATAATTGGAGCAATTCAGGCTGGAGAAACGCAAACGCAATGCCATCGTGGCTACAATACGACTACGGATTAGGCAACGAAAAAACAATACAAGCCTACACCATGTACTGTAGTAGCCTACAACTCAGTTCCGAAAACTACAACCCTAAAACATGGACTTTTGAAGGCTCAAACGATGCCGTTGCATGGACAACACTAGACACACAAGCCGACGGATTAATAACGCAAAACCAATGGAAAAAGTTTGCCTTTATCAATGTTACACCATACCGCTACTACCGCATTAATATAACTGCAAACGAAGGGGGTAATATTACACGGATTACAGAAATGCGAATGTACGAAGACGTAACCCTACCACTCCCAGGAGACATCACTCAAATCGACCTAACTTATAGTATTGATGGTGGTGCACCTTCAACCACCACCTACTTTGCACCTGCCGATTTTACCGCCATTACCCCCGGTAATTCAGAATGGATTGAAATCCCTAACGTTACAGTCCCGACAGGATTAGTACTAGGTCCAAACCTCGCCGCAGGCGGTACAGCATCAGCCAGTGAGTCCCATGTAAATGGCGGCAACCTACCAGCCGCCGCCTTCGATGGCGATTACATTAACCAAGGCTGGGCAAACAATAACAATATGCCAGTAACATTAACCTACGACTACGGGTTAAGCAACTCACAAGTCATTAATGCCTACCGCATTATGGGTAGTTCTGCCCAAAACGACGGCAGTTGGAACAGCGAAAATTACAACGCACGTTCGTGGATATTCCAAGCCTCCAATGATGGCGTTACTTGGGTCGATTTACATAACTCCGAACCCGTAGGCATGTCGCAAAACACATGGGGCGTATATAGTTTCCCAAACACCACAGCATACAGAATGTACAGGCTAAATATTACTGCCCCAGAGTCTGGAAATTGGGTAAGAATTACAGAAATGACCCTGCATAATGCCACATTATCCAGCACCATAGATGTTACATGTAGCCTGCCCAATGCCCAAAACGATGAAATTACAGCCAACGATAATATTTTCTTACGAGATTTATCCACATGGCCAACCTGCAACGATCACTGCTCCGAAGCCATCGAAATACAAAACACCGTAACAGAAGCATCAAGCAATGCCAACGCCACATCAGACGTAACCGAAGACCCTCCATTTTGTACCGCCAACTTAGACAATACAGTATGGTACAAATTTACAACCAGCTGCGTTGTAGGTGGCGAAGTTACACTCACATTTCAAAACATCTCTACCGATGATGGTATTCAAGTCTCCTTGGATAGAGTGGTAGGCGACCCTTGCGACCCAAGTGATAATATAAATATATTCTGCCAAAAATCGCCAATTACAAACCTTAACGACCCATACGTATGGAAAGGCAACCTTATCGAAAACACAGAATACTACATCACCATTGATGGTTTCGGTAACGTAACTTCAGATTTTGAGCTTATACTAGAAGGCAATGTCGCATTTGCACCAATTTTAGCCATGTCTGGAAACTACTCCATCGACCCTAACGCACCTGCCGATGACGACTCCGACACGCTTTTCCCATCATTTTCAGAAGCCTTCCAAAAACTAGAAGACTACGGCGTAGATGGACCAGTTGTAGTAGAAGTACCTGCCAAATTGTTCTCCGAACAAATAAAAGTAGGCTACATTTGTGGTACTGATGCAGTAAATACCATCACTTTCAAAAGCGATTGCGATGGCTGCGAAAACAACGTACTACTAAGCCACGAAGCCTATACCACCTGCCACCCAAATCATGCCACAACACTCGAATTTGATGGCAGCAACGACTATGTCGAATTTTTAAATATGCCAGCCCTAAACAACGATTTTACTATCGAATACTGGGTAAAAAGAGACGGAGCAGATGCCATAAACGATAGAATAACAAGTATTGCAGGCAACGAATTTGAAACCTCAACAGGCAACGGCACACTCCGCTTTTACACCCCAGAAACCAACTGGCAAAGCACAGGAGCAGTACTCCCAATAGGCGAATGGCATCACGTTGCCTTCACTTATGAAGGACATAATTTAAGGGTTTACTTAGACGGCGAAGAAGTCTTTAACTTCGTTACAGGAACAACCATAAACGTACTTGCAGGCACTTGGAATTTCGGAAAACGAGCCTCATCAACATCTGAATATGGTTTTGTAACACTCGATGAAGTACGAATATGGAACAGAGCAAGAACCATTGTACAACTGAGAGAATTTATCTGCCAACCAATAGATGAAGACACGCCCAACCTACTTGCCTACTACAAAATGGAAGGCTCAACACAGCTAGTGGAAGACGAAACCGATAACAACTACGATGGAACTACAGTAAACATGGTAACCGCCACAGGCTGGGTAAGCCAAGACGCAGCCACCAACAATATCGCCGGCACATCGTGCATAGCAAGAGCCTCGTCCGCCTTGTTTTTCGATGGGCTAGATGATTATGTTGATGTCGCCAACGAAGCTAATTTTGATTTCGACAATACCGATGCCTTCACCCTAGAACTATGGATGAACACTTCATTTTCAGGCGACTACAACATACTCCTAGCGAAAATGGATAACGTTGCCCCATATATAGGCTACGAACTCCGAGTTGATCCAAATGGCACTTTACACTTTTTTATGGTAAGTAGCTGGGCAGGTAACGTCCTTGAAGAAACCACAGGAACTAGCAATAAAGTAAACGATGGGCAATGGCACCATGTTGCCGTAGCTTACGATGGCTCTTCCGACGCAGCAGGACTTAATATTTATATTGATGGAGCAGTACAGCCAACAACAGTTGTTAGAAATACCCTTTCGGGAACAATACTAAACAACATCAGTTTTAAACTTGGTTACCGAGAAAACTGGACAGACGACCGCTACAAAGGCAAAATGGACGAAGTACGTGTTTGGGACGTAGAACGAACAGGCGTAGAAATAAATGCCGCAATGTGTACACCTCTAGTACTTCCACAAGCCAACCTAGTAGCCTATTTCAACATGGAAAGCGAAGCCGCAACCACACTCACCGACCGAAGTGTAAATGGCAATAACGGCACACTTACCAACGGCGTTTGGTGGCAACCAACCGACCCATACACAAATGTAGATAATACCACCACCTGTGCATTAGGACAAACCGGAGCATTACAATTTGATGGCTCAGACGATTATGTGGAATTTCTACCAGCAATGCCAGCATTTGGCAACACTTTTTCAGTAGAAATTTGGGTGAAAAACAATGGCACAGATGCCGCTTACGACAGAATTGTAGGGCTAGAAAGCAACGAAATGGCAATAACCAAAGATGGCAATGGACTCTTGCGCGTTTATTTCCCAGAAGCCGGCTGGGCAACAACAGGCTTTTACCTGCCCAAAAATGAATGGACACAAATTGCCGTTACTTACGACGGAGCAACACTTATCATCTATGGCAACGGTGCACCAATTTACACACGCACAATAGCAACAATAAGTTTACTCTCTAAAAAATGGTACTTGGGCATGAACAACCTTCCAACACCAGGCGAGCATGGCAACTGCACGCTCGACGAATTTAGAGTCTGGGACGATGTGCGTACCGCACAAGAAATAATGGACAATATGTGTAGCACACTTACAGGCTCAGAAGCCAACCTTACCGCCTACTACACCATGGAAGAAGGCAGCGGCGTTACACTAAACGACCTCACAGGAAACGGCTACCAAGGCACACTTAACGGCATGTCGCCAGGAGTTAGCAACTGGGTAGCAGGAAACATACCATCGAACAACAGCATAAATGCCGCTTATATCCCAGATGGCAA
>CAMZKQ010000219.1 GCA_947311265.1 uncultured Chlorobiota bacterium
GCATTTCATAATAGAGAAACAACGGTAGGCGAAGAAATTTACCAGAAATTTGGCTTAGACGGGGTAGAGGTAACCGAAGAGGTTTTTGAGTCCGAGGCCTCAATTGTTTTTGATGAAGCCGAAAACAGACTGCATACAATAAAAGCCGTAATGGTAGCCACATTAGGGGCGTAATTCTTTACAGAAAGTCATTTGTACATGTAAAATTGTGCAGATGACTTCTGTTTTCTTATTCTAAAATTGAAGTTTTAAATAATATTTTTATACAGAGCAACTTCGGTATAAATTTTGCCAAGACTAAATACAAGAAAGACTGATTATTTTATCAGCAAACAAAATAGCCAAGTTGAAAATTGAAAACCCAGTTTTACACCATACTGTTTATCTCTACAATTATTGCTGGTATTTTTATAAATATCAGTAAGTTAGTATTTCCTACGACACATTTAAAAGCTACACTACAAAGTGAGCTTTTACTACCTGCACCCATAAATATAAATGAAAAACCATCAGGAAAAATAATTGAGCAAGGCTTACCGTATATTGCTAATTTTACATTTCAGAGCAGCCGAAGTATCCAAAATTGGGCAATGGCAGAACAAGCCAACGGCCAAATGCTTTTTGCCAATAAGCGAGGCTTAATTGCATTTGATGGTAGTAAAGAAAGCTATATATCCATAGGGAAAATACCATATTCAATTGCTAATGACCCTGTTACAGGAAATATTTTTATCGGAACAAATAATGGTTTTGGCATCTTGAAGTTCGAAAATGGAAGGTATAACTACCTATCTCTTTCCGACTCTATTAGTGGGAAAGGCATTTTTACAAAAATTGAATTTACAACAAAAAATATTTGGTTTTACAGCCATGAAATGCTCGTTAGTATTGCAAAGGACGATTTGAGCAGGGTAATTATAAAAGCCCAAGCGAAGGCAGATATTTTTTTAGGTTGCTTTAAATTTAACAACAAAATATTCCTAAGTTTTAAGAATAAGGGGCTATTTGAAGTTTCTGGCAACAAACATTTAGAAGTTGTTGAAACAGAGATTATTACAGGTAAAGAGATTACCTTATCAGTAAATAATGGCAAGAAGAGAACTATTTTAGCCTGTGCCGATGGTACACTTTTTAATTTTGAAAATAATAAAATTACCCCCTTTACAATAGAGGCTCAAAAGTACATTACAGAAAGTATTTTATCTGGTGGAACAGATTTGAATACTACGCAGTTTGTAGTTAGCACCCTAAATGGGGGGGCAGTTGTTATTGATAAAAATACAGGAAAAACCCTACAAACCATTAACTACCGAACAGGTCTGCCAGATGATGAAATTTATGCTAGCAAAGTCGATAGCAACGGCGGGCTTTGGCTCTCTCACGAATACGGCATAAGTAGGGTCGATTTACAACTGCCTGTTAAAAATTTTAGCAACTATCCGGGTATCGAAGGCAAAGTAAATTTAGTAATTGTATCCGATAGTGTTTTGTACGCCGGGGCAACCGAAGGCATCTATTACCTTACCGAACTTAAAGATTACAAAGAAATTGAGGTGCTTAGAAAGCGAAAAGCTACAATAGATAATTCGAGCCATGAGCTATTTGCAACGCCCCAAGTAGATGCCCAAGACCCCGGATATACAGGGGATAATACCGACCAAGAAGAAGTTAAAGTCGTAAAAAAGAAAAGTATAAAGGAACGCTGGAATAGCTTTTGGAAGCGAAAAAAGAAAAAAAAAGAAGCCAAAGAGGACAACGATGAAGAAAATAATGAAGCCGAAGAACCTGAAACTAATAGTACAGAACTTCCTGAAAATACAGCAACAAATACCAACACACCCAAACCACAAAAAAAGAAACTAAGCAGGGTACAAAAAGAAATCCCAAACACAAAGAAAACATACGAATTACAATCAGTAAAAAATATCTTTAAGAAAGTAGAAGGCTTCAATGGAAAATGTCGCCAACTAATGAATACAAGCAAAGGAGTACTTGCCGCTTCGAGCTCTGGGTTATATTATATTACTGATTTTAAGGCCGTTCCTGTATTGCCATCGGCATACATTTTTAACATATCAGAAAGTACAGCTAGCCAATTCTTAATTACCAGTAGCAAAGGCATATTCAAAATTACGATTTCAGGAAAAAATACAGAAATAGAGCCATTTGTGCCACAAATTACTAGTGGTATTGAAATATTTTCGATATTAAAGACCAGCAAAAACACCTTTTGGGCAGGCGGCAACAGTGTGGTCTATAAAATTAGCACCGCAGGAAAACCAAGCCTAAAAACCTACGAATTTAAGCATGAAATACCCGAACGCATAAGAGTAAGGCAAACAGCTGGTAAAATTCAATTTTTCCTTACCGAAGATGTTTTTGAATACGATGTAGCTGCCGATGAAGTGGTCAAAAACCAAAAACTATCTAAACTTGCAACCACTAACACCTCTTTTTTATTTCCAAATAAAACAAGCTGCCTTTTGGCAGGAAAAAACAGCCTGCAATATTTAGACAGTAGTACTGAACTCTCTGAAAATGAAATAAACATAAAACTCTTTGATAGGGTACGGAATATTTATAAAGATAACTATAAGAACACTTGGGTAGTAACCTCAAAAAGTGAAATTTTTAAAATAGAAGCCGATAAAAAAACAATTTTAAAGAATGGTAAATTTACACTAAATATAAAACAAATCTCGACAAAAGAGGGAGAGTTAATGCCAATAAAAATGCGCAAATTTAACTTTGAATATGATAATAAGGGGCTGAAAATTGAACTTGCTGCCCCCTATTTTTTAAAGCAAAATGCAGTAAAATACAGCTACCAACTAGCTAGCCCAAATGCCCCTGGAAAACTGCTCTATTCACCCTCAATAATAGAACTACCTCGGTTTGCATCTGGGCAATATACACTCACTATTACTGCCGAAAATAGTGTTGGAAAAAAAAGCAAACCAGAAATATTTACAATAAACGTAGCCGCTCCTTTCTACCAGACACTCTGGTTTTGGGCAGTACTATCTTCAATTTTGGTCATCCTCACTTTTGCAACACTTTCTATTATATTTAAAAGGAAACAACAAAAAATACTGGCAGAGAATGAACATCTAGAAGAGCAAATTCTTGAGCGAACTGTAGAAATTCGTACTCAAAACGAACAAATTACAGAGCAAAATAAATCAATACTGCTCAAAAGCGAACAAATTACAGAGCAAAATAAAAAAATCGTAAAACAAAACGAAGAAATTACAGCAAGTATACGCTACGCCAGCCGGATACAAAAAGCAGTACTACCATACACCAACGTTTTTGAAAAGTATGTAAGCGAATATTTTATCATTTTTAAGCCAAGAGATGTAGTTAGTGGCGATTTTTATTGGGTACATGGCATAGATAATAAACTCTATGTAACCGCTGCTGATTGCACTGGACATGGTGTTCCCGGGGGGTTTCTTAGCATGTTAGGCATTTCGTTTTTAAATGAAATAATAATTGGAGCAAAAGTGGAAAACAAATCTTTAAACACCTCTGAAATTCTGGACAAACTAAAAACAAAAGTAATTACTTCGCTCCGCCAGTCTGCCGATAGAGATTCCACAAAAGACGGCATGGACTTAGCAATGGCAGTAATAGATATAAAAGAAATGACACTCGATTTTTCCGGAGCCAACAATCCTTTGCTCATTGTAAGAGATGGGGAACTTACTGAAATAAAGGCAGATAGAATGCCTATAGGCTTTCACCGAAGAAGAACAGACCCTTTTACAAGCCATATAATAAACCTTGAAAAAGGAGATGAAATTTATATGTTTTCCGACGGAATTTTAGACCAATTCGATGGTAGCAAACCCCCAAGACGATTTATGAGGAAACGATTTAAAAACCTAGTTACAGAACTACACGGGCAAAGTATGACCGAGCAAAAAGATATTATCAACAATGTGTTTGAAATGTGGAAAGGCAAAAACAAGCAAGTAGATGACGTTCTAATTATGGGCATGAAAATATAGCTATGGCCAAAAAAAACAAATTTACAAGAGGCCCAGAAATTCTATGGGCAGTAATGGGCATCGTAAGTATAGGCATATCCGCACACAAAACTTACTATTTCGGATTTACAGAAAGCCTCATGTTTTATGGCTTCATATTTTTATCCTTAGCCATGTACCTTATCCGCAAAAAAATGCGAATAAAACAAGAGCAAGAAGACTAAATTGTGTAAGCGAAACTAAAAAAATCCCAAGCAATACTTAAAATAGTTAGATTTATTTGTAAATTTGTTATTCATGCCAAGAAAACCAAATGAAAAACAAATTAACTTACGAAGAACTACAAAAAGAAAATTTTGCCCTTCAAAAACAAATAAATGCTCTAAAACCAAAAGCTAAAAATGAAAGTCAAAGCAACAGTGCAAAGTTTAAAGCCATAGCCACCCAAGCGGTAGAGGGTATTACTATTGCTGATATGACCGGAAAATATGTGTTTGTAAACCCCGCATTTTGCCAAATGTCTGGCTATACACAAGAAGAACTCTTGGCACTTAGCGTGTTTGATATGAAAGCCAAAAATCAATCTCATAACGCTTTTGAAAGCAGTAAAACACAGCTTAAAGGCAATTGTTTCCGGGTAATGCTAGTCAATAAAAAAGGCGTAAATTATTTAGCCGAAATTATAGGTAAAAAAATTACTTTCGATGGGCAAGAGTTTGTTTTAGGTACAATAAGGGATATTTCCGAACGTGCAGAAGCAGAGCAAGAGCTACTTAAAGCAAAAAAAGAAGCCGAACTAAACCAAGCCAAGTTTACAGAAGTAGTATCTAACATTTCCAGCATTATATGGAAAGCCGATATTGATGAACAAGGGCTATTTAAAAACACATTTATTTCAGCAGTTGCAGACAAACTAATGCAACTCCCAGAAGGTACAATAAACCACAGTTTTGACACCTACTTTGAACAGATTGATTCTGTTGATATACAGAGAATTAAGATAAGATAAAAGAAGCGATAAGCAGACCAGGCCAGTTCTTCTCCTTAGAGTATCAAGTAAAGAAAGGCAATGGCAAACCGGCTTGTTTCTTTTCAAAAGGCGTAGTATCTCTCGGGAAAAACAAGGTGCGTATTTTTGGTTATACAGTAGATATTTCAAAACGTAAAGCCGCAGAAGAGGCACTAGAAAAACAGAAGCTAGAATTAAAAATAGCCAAAGCACGTGCCGAAGAAAGTAACAGGCTAAAAACAGAGTTTATCAATAATATGTCGCACGAAATAAGAACCCCCATGAATGGGATTCTAGGCTTTGCCGAAATGCTTTCTATGCCAGATTTGCCTAGAAAAACGATGCAAAGTTATACTAAAATTATCTTGGCTAGTGGGCAGCAACTTATGCGGATAATTGATGATATTCTTGAAATATCAGAGCTCGGTACAAAGCAAGCACAGCCAATTATAAAAGCAATGTGCCTACACGATTTATTGCTTGAGCTGTTTGCGGTTTTTGGTATAAAAGCAAAAGAAAAGAATATCCCACTTTACCTAAATGTAAAGCTATCGCCCCAAGAGTGCAAAATACTTTCGGATAAAAGTAAGCTGGCTAAAGCATTGAGCAACCTGCTTGAGAATGCACTAAAATTCACCAATAAAGGCACTATTGAAATGGGGGCTTATTTACAAGGCGATAGTATTGTAATCTACATTAAAGACACAGGGGTTGGTATCGAAAAAGAGAAGCAAAAAATAATTTTTGAACGATTTTCTCAGGCAGAAAAAAAAATAACAAAAAAAGTAGGCGGTCTTGGTTTAGGGCTTTCCATTGCAAAAGAAAATGTGGAATTGCTCAATGGGCATATCACCTTAGACTCTGAAAAAGGGAAAGGCTCTACATTCTCGATATGGTTACCTTCCGGGATTGAAAAAAAACAAAAATTAGCCCAACCTGAAAATCTAAAACCCAATATTATAAAGGTGCTTATCGCTGAGGACGAAGAGGTTAATTTTCTTTTTTTAGAAATTCTTTTATTAAAACTCGATAGTAGGGTGAAAGTAATCCATGCCAAGAACGGGCAAGAGGCCATAGAAATCTATAAAAAAAATCAGGACATCGAACTTATACTTATGGATATGAAAATGCCAATAATGAATGGGTATTTGGCAACAGAAGCACTACTAGAAATAAACCCAGACTTGCCAATTATTGCTCAAACCGCCTATTCGTTAGAGGCAGATATTCTAAAAGCAAAACAAGCGGGTTGCTGTGATTACATGATAAAACCAATTCAAGAGAAAAAATTAAAGCAGCTGCTAAAAAAACGCTTACGCCCAAAAATTAAACTTTAACATCGGCATATTTTACGGCTTGCCTACTTTCTTTCCGGATAACGGCAAAAGAAACGCCCTCTTTTATGGTGGCTGTTCCCAAGCCCTGTGCATTATGGATAGCAGGGTCCAGCTGCAATGTTTGTTCGGGAGAAATAAATTCGTAAGCCGAAAAGGACTCCGAAATAATGGCCGCAATAATATCCAGCACCTCTCGGCGTTCCGGAATATGGCTACCTGATATTGCGGTAAGTAGCTCAATACTAGCTTTATATACAATCTCCATGTTTTCAATTTCCTCTTTCTCTTCTATGCCCGAAAGGGCAATTTTTATTGCCGTAAAGCCCTTGCCCAATTTTGCAATAAAGAGAGCAGTACCGTCTGCACCATTTTCAGCAGCATCAAGCAAAAGGCTACGTAATTGCTTATGGTTTTGAGTATCCTCGTAAGCATCTTTAAAGAAAATAGGCACCAGTTGGCTAGCAGCAATACCGCTATTCATGTTTTGTTCCAGTTTAAATTTTTCAGATTCTGCCTCTTCAGCATCAGCTTTTAATTGCTCGAAACGGGCATTTATTTTTACCATTTTTCATCAAACGATTTTTGCAAGGCTTCAAGTTCTCCTGCGGAAGAACTGCCTCCGGCACGTTGGTTTTGAAGTATTTGCGTACCAATTTCTTTAATTTGTTCTTGAGAAAAGATAGTTTTAAGTGCCTTTAATAGCCACTGTGCAACAGGCATATCATCAGCAGCGGTGTAGGGCAATTGCAAGTGAGGGTTGCCTTTAAGGTTACTAAATACTTTTTCGCCAATAAACGTAAGCAACCATTTCGAAATATCTTCGTAAGAAGCTACCGAAGTTTCGGCAAACACCTGTACTTCCGGCTTTTTAACAACGGGAGTTTGCGGCTTGTTCGATTTTTTAGTTACGGAAAGCGAGCCAGTATTTTTAATTTCAGTAGGTTCGGTTTCGGTAATATGAGATTTTGTGAATGTAAGTTTTGCCATTTAGTACTTTTTTAGCTAGTGCTTTTCTATGAGTGTAAAATAATCTTACACTACAAATATAGCCATTGATATTTCTTAGGCAAGTTTTAAAGGGGATATTTTATGATTTTTTTTGGATTTTCTGCCCAAACTTATCCATTTGGCAAGCACAATTTTTGCAAGTATTGCCTCCAATCATTGCTTCACGAAAGTTATTGGGGCGGCGAATTTTGGGTTGCTCTTGCCCACAATCGGGGCAAAATACTGTTTTTAAATTCACCCCAAATATTTGGTTTAACCAGTTTGCCATTTTTATTTTTTGTTGTGATTTTGTTTATTTATTGCTAGTCCCGTTACTCATTTAAAATTTGCAATTCCGCATCATCTAATTCAATAAGGCTTTCTTTGGTGCTAAGGATAAACGCTTCGCATTTTTCTGCAAGGGTTGCTATTTCGGTATTTTCAACGGCTAATTTTTCAATATCATTGGCCATTTGTACTAAACTTTTGCAGCCCACAACACCTGTGGACGATTTTGCTTTATGGGCAATTTTTTCTAGCTCTTCCCAATTACTATCCGCTAAGGCTGCTCTCATATTAGCTTCAATTTTAGGCACTTCTAGTCTATAAACAGCAAAAATATTCAGTATAAATTTTATGTTTTTAGAGGCTGAAAATAAGTATTCTAAATTAATGTGTTTGTATAACATTTTATCGTTTTGAGTTTAAGTATTATTTTTTTTATTCGTTAATTTCATTTTCTGTTAATCCTGTTATTTCACTAATTAAAGATATATCTAAGCCTTTTTTAAGCATTTTTATAGCAACTTCAATCTTTCCTTCAATCTTTCCTTCAATCTTTCCTTCTCTTTTTATTCTCTCTTCTGCTTCAATTTTCAAAGTCCACTCCATGCTGGCTTGATAGTGTAGATTTTCAAGGTGTTTTTGGTATTTTTTTTGTTCCTCTTCCGATAAATTATCAACTCGCCATAGTTTACGTA
>CAMZKQ010000220.1 GCA_947311265.1 uncultured Chlorobiota bacterium
ACTATAGGTGCAGGTATTTTATTACTTATTGCCCTGTTTGTTTTTCTAGTGCTTACGGTGGACGATTTTATCTTTAAAATTAGTTCGTTCTTTAAAACTGTCGTTGAAAAGAAAGATTTAAGTGCTGCTTTTTCATCAGCAAAAAATACCACAGAGGCAGAAGAAGGTGTAGAAATATCTGAAACTAAGGCGGACGAAGAAACGGAAGTAAAAAGCACTAAGAAAACAACAATTACTGAAAAATTAGGCTTAGGTAAAAAACGCCAAGTTATAGATTTGGATACCAATGAGCCACTAGAAACTGCTGAAAGACGCAACTTTACCCTAGGCGATGATGGCAAAGAAATTGTAAAAGAAGACGATTTAGGCTTTGAGGTAAATAGTGGTGTAAAGGAAGAAACAATAATTCCTGAAACGATTAGTGAGCCAGATCATACTGAAACCAATGAAGCTATAAAAATAGAGGGCAATTTAATTTCGGTAAACACAATAACAGAAGACACACAAACAACCGAAAGTGGAGGTTTAGCATTAAATGTACAGCAGAATAAAGACATTCTTGTTGAAAATATCAGCACGGAAGTGCTTGAAGATTACGACCCTACATTAGATTTATCTTACTATAAATTACCCGCAGTTCAGTTGCTTGAAGACCATAGAGCAGATAATTCCGAAGTTACAAAAACGGAGCTTATCGAAAATAAAAACAAAATTGTAAACACACTCAAGCACTATAAAATTGAAATCACAAAAATAAAAGCCACTATTGGCCCCACAATTACACTTTATGAAATAATCCCAGCACCGGGTGTGCGAATTTCAAAAATTAAAAATCTGGAAGATGATATTGCTCTAAGCCTTGCAGCACTAGGGATAAGGATTATTGCACCAATGCCCGGACGTGGTACAATTGGTATTGAAGTCCCTAACTTGAAACCAGAAATTGTTTCGATGCGGTCGGTAATTAGCTCGGCAAAATTTCAGGAATCTAAAATGGAGTTGCCTATCGCTTTGGGCAAAACAATTTCTAACGAAACTTATGTGGTCGATTTAGTAAAAATGCCACACATGCTTGTAGCTGGTGCAACTGGGCAGGGTAAGTCCGTTGGGCTTAATGCAATTTTGGCATCAATTCTCTACAAAAAGCACCCTTCGCAAGTAAAATTTGTACTCGTTGATCCTAAAAAAGTAGAGCTCACACTTTATGAAAAATTAGAGAAGCACTTTTTAGCCTCATTGCCCGATGCGGACGAAGCTATTATTACTGATAACCAGCAAGTTCTACGAACTGTAAGCTCCCTTAATGTGGAAATGGACAACCGCTACAGTATGCTTAAAAAGGCACGTGCAAGGAACATAAAAGAGTATAATGCCAAATTTATTGCTCGTAAATTAAACCCTGATAATGGACATAAATATTTGCCCTACATAATACTTGTTATCGACGAATTTGCTGACCTTATAATGACGGCTGGTAAAGAAATAGAGCTGCCTATTGCTCGGCTTGCACAGCTTGCTCGTGCCATTGGTATCCACTTAATTGTGGCTACGCAACGTCCTTCTACAAACATTATAACTGGTGTTATAAAAGCCAATTTCCCGGCAAGGGTGGCCTTTAAAGTAGCGTCGAGCATAGATTCTCGCACAATCCTCGATGCCTCTGGGGCAAACCAACTTATTGGGCGTGGGGATATGCTAATATCGCAAGGTAGCGAACTTATTCGTTTGCAATGTGCCTTTATTGATAGCCCCGAACTCGAAAAAATAATGGATCATATTGATACACAGCAGGGCTACCCAATGCCATTTTTTCTGCCTGAACCAGCTACCGATGATGATGGCGGGCAGAAGCAATTGGATTTTGCTAAGCGTGATGATTTATTTGAAGAGGCAGCACGCCTGATTGTAGTGCATCAACAAGGCTCTACTTCGCTTATACAAAGGAAGTTATCAATTGGTTACAACCGTGCCGGTCGTATTGTGGATCAGTTGGAAGCGGCAGGAATTATTGGCCCATTCAAGGGCAGTAAAGCTCGGGAGGTGCTCTATTCTGATGAGCTTTCGCTGAATGATTATTTGCAGAGTTTGGGCTAGGCTAAATAAGCTGCTATATGTTCTTCTTTCCTAGTTTTTAGACTTAACTCTTTAATTTATTTCACTTCAATTTTCAAGTTGAATTTCCCTTTGGTTAGTCCATTTGCACCGACCACTCCAATTACCACTTTGTAGGGGTTATTAGTAGCGTTTAGCCGTACTGTTCTTGTGTGGTCTTGTGTTTTACCTCTTTTTTTATAGTCCCACTTATGCTCGGCTTCGCAAGATACGCAGGACGCTAACTTTGGCACCATATTACTGTAACTGCCTGTTGAGTAAGCATATATACTCATGTTTGCATTCTTATCTTCGGGGATTACGGTAATAAACATTTCGGAGTATTTTGGTAGTTCTGTTAAATAAATAACATGGTTGCCATTAAATTTTTTATTCTGCGTAGCAGGAAAACAAGCGTTTGAGCTACTTGATGCCCATGATAAATCGTGGATTTTTACACCATCGGATAAGTTGCCACTATAGATTTTTGTTTTTCCTTTTACGCTTTTTGCGGTGTATTTTTTTAGCGGTTTTTGGCTGGCATTGTTTTCTACTCTGGTTTTTAGTTCAATCTTAATTTTAAAAGCCCCTTTTTTTAAGCCATTTGCACCTACTGCTCCTATTACCACATTATAGCCATATTTTGTGGCGTTTAACCGCACTGTTCTTGTATGGTCTTGTGTTTTCCCTCTTTTTTTGTAGTCCCATTTATGCTCGGCTTCGCAGGATATGCATGAGGCTAAGGCTGGTGGAATGGAGTAGTTGGTTTTGCCGATTGAATAGGCATAAATACTCATATTTGCATTCCTGTCGGTAGGGATTAGGGTGATGAACATTTCTGAATAGGGGGGTAAATCTACGGAGTACAACACATGGTTGCCATTAAATTTTTTATTCTGCGTAGCAGGAAAACAGGCGTTTGAACTATATGATGCCCACCTTAAGTTACTTATTACTTTGCCAAAGGCTAGGTTGCCAATTACGGTTGTTGTTTTATTGGGTTGGGCATTTATTCTCTTTACAGAAGATGGAAATTGTGCATAGCTGAAAGAGGATACTAGCATTATTGCTAGTAGGTAAATTGCCTTTTTCATGATAACTTGATTCTAAGTTAATAATAAACTACAAATACGGTAATCAAAAATCATACCAAAATATCGCATTTAGTTTTTTAATAGCATTAGCTCTTCCAGAACTCCTTTGTTGTTAAAAACCAATTTTAAGTAGCTACTTTCATTGTTTATGTTATAAATTACTGTGGTGGTCTCTTCTTTTTCAGAAAGCTCAATCCTTGCTTCGTAAATTGCTAACTCTTGAATTTTAAGTTCGAATAGGTCTGTGTTTTTTGCATTAAAATCAGCAAAGCTATTTTGTTGTTTATAGTTTTTGGAAAATGTACTGTAAAGTTCTTTTTTTTCTTTGGCAATTATGTGCTTTATATAAGGTGTCGAAATTTGAGTAAATGCGTTCTTATTTTTCTCAAAATCAAAAAAACTGAGTTGTAACTCATGTAGATTTAGTTTTTTATTTTTATTGATGCTAAAAATCGCAGATAGTTCACCTTTATTTTCATTAAATGTGAGTATGTAGGTTTGCGAAAGTATATGCTTTTGGTAAAGTAAATCAAAATTAGAATATGAAGCCCCTTTTTCCCACTTTAAAATATTGCCCGAAAAATGGTTAAGGTTTGCAAAATAATGTTCAAAATCAGTTTTCGTTTTTTTGCTCGTACTAATTTCGGATAAGTAAAGGGCGTTTTCAGAAGTAAATTTCTGAATAAAAGTATCTAGCACTTCAGGAGCAATAAAATCGGTAACACTATAGCAACTTTCATTTTTAAAGATATTCTTAGGGCGAATTATTTGTTTTATTTCTTGGCGGGTACTTTGTTTTTGTTTGTCCTGCAAAAAATAGTTATTGGTTCTTTCGTTGTTTTTATTGATATAAAATAAGGTATCGCCAGATTGGTAAAATTTAGTAATTTGCTCAAAGGGCATTTTATATTTTTTTTGTAATTCTAGCTGAAGCAGCAGTAGATTATTTTGTTGCCAAAATTTCCAGTTTTTGTTGCATTTAAAGTTGAGCGTAAAATACTTGGTATAGAAATCACTTTCCCAGGCTTGCCCGTGTAAATCTTGCATCGAAATTTCAATACTTTCGGGGAGTTTATTTTCTGTAAAAATAATTCCAGCTTTATCTGTTCTAATTTCCTTATTATCAATTTTGCATAATAGATTGGTTACTGGTTTGTTATTTTTATCAATAATTTTAACTTGAAAATTAGCTTGTTGTTTAACCCTACTTTTTGTACAGCTAATAAGCCCTATTGAGTTTTGTGTAATTTTTTCATTTAGTATTAAAGTATCAGCAATAAATAGATACTTGCCAGTTACTTTAATTTTTTCCTTAAAAAGTTCTTCGTGTAAAAAGGTAAATTCATTTGCTATAAGCTGTAATTTTTCAGTTGATGTGCCTTTTATGGATTTGTAATTTTGGGCAGTAATATTCCCTATTAAGGTAAGGCTTAGAAATAAGGTGATGCCAGTTTTTATAATCATTTATTATAATATTTTTTCAAAATTGGAATAAAAAAAACCGCATATAGCGGTTTTTTTATAATGCTTAAAAAAGGAATTTTATTACTTGCTAAGTACTCTGTATTCAGTTCTTCTGTTCACTTGGTGTTGGCTTGCAGAGCATGGCACGCCATCGGAGCAGTTATTCAACAACCTAGATTCGCCATATCCTTTGGATACAATTCTGTTGCCACTAATGCCTTTAGATACTAAGTAGTTTTTTACGGCATCGGCCCTTCGTTGAGACAATGCTCTGTTGAAAGAGGCAGAGCCACGAGAGTCGGTATGCGAAGCTAGCTCTATGCTGATGTTTGGTTTGCTTGTTAGTAGAGTAAGTAATTTTTTGTCAATTTCTCTTTTTGCATCGCTTCTTACAGTAGCACTGCCTAAGTCCCATAGGATATTCAGTTTTGTTGCTTTAACAAGTCCACAGTCGATTTCTTCCCAAGTAGAAATACCACCTTCTTTAATTAAGACTTGTTTTTTTACGGTCGAAAATTTAGGGGCTACTGGTTTTTCTACAACCTTGGCAGGCACATCAATTACTTGCCGTTTAATCGTAGAGTATTTTGCAGGAATTACAACTTCTTCTACCCATGCTTTTTTTACAACAACTTGTTTTTTGTAAGTTGCATTTGCAGCACTTTTTATATTTTGGGCAGTAGCAGCAGCAGTCGCTAGAGGTTTTGTGGCAACCGTTTTATACTGTGCGTCTTTTTTTACGTAACAAAGTGTTTTACAGTCTTCTGGGTTGGGCGAAGCACAATCTGCATATGCGGTGTATTGCCAGCTACCTGTTTCTGGGTAAACTTTTATCGTTTGGGAGGCAGTCCCAAAAGTAGCAGGTTTAACAGATAGCATTTTTTCAGCTTCTTTTTTCACGTAAGGTACTTCTTTCCATTCAAATTGTGCGGGGTGATAAATTAGCTTTTTGCTTTCCTCCTTTATCATCACTTTTTCTTCCACCCATTTGTATTTGGCAGGAACTACGGATAGTACCTTGTATCCATCTTGGATTTTAACCTCTTCGGTTTCGGTTTTAAAAACATCGTGCGAAACGCATTTTACATAACATTTCCCTGGTTCTGGGTTTGATGGCAATCCATCATTTTGGGCTACTACACTAAATGTACTTAGTAGTGCAATAAAAATTGGTAATAACTTTTTCATACTATTTGGTTTTAATTAAATAAAATAATTTAATTTTGCAAAAGTAGATAAAAAATTAAGACAACAAAATAATAAGAGATTAAATAATTGCCATTTATGAGATGTATTTCAGTAACATTACTATTTAGTTTTCTCGTTTTTTTTGCTAATGCCCAAAGCAAAAACCCTGTCTATGTATCAGCTTGGGTAAATAAACCAGCCAAGGAACAACTTTCAAAACCACTTATATACATTGATTACTGGGCAACTTGGTGTGGCCCCTGTATCAGCTCAATGCCACATACACAAAGCCTTGAAGAGAAATTTAAAAAAAATATTCTTTTTTTATACATATCGGAAGAACCAACAGGAAAAATCAAAAGTTTTATGGAAAAGCGTGGCAAAACCTTTTACTCTGCCTCCGATAGTACTGGGCAAAATGTTGCCAATTTTAAAATATCGGCATTGCCACATAGCGTTCTTTTAGATCAGCAAGGCAATATTATTTGGAAAGGAAAGCCAACAGACATCACAGAAGAAATGATGCAGAAATTTGTAAAAGGAAACAGGAGAAAAAAAGGGCAGCCTAACCGAATTATAAAAGTAAACTCTACAGCCGTTGAGCTAGAATGGAACAAATTTAGTACATTATTCGGGCAGCTTAAATACCGAGCAGTAGATAACGCCTCCAATGAATACATCGAAAAAGAAGGCGATTTTTTTATCTCTGGGAATTTGGCTTATCTATATGCCATAGTATATAGTACCCCTATTTCTCATATAAGCTCGACCGGTGGTGAAGATAAAAAATATATGATTTCTTCCCCTGCTAAAAATGCAGACCGTTTTAAAAACATATTAAAAAATTCTTAACAAAAGAACTCAATTTAACAACCGAAAAAGTAAAAGTAAAAAAGCCCGTTTTTCTGTTAGATGAAAATACCGATAAAAATTTTTTCAATAAAGGAATGTACAATTTTGAAAAAGGTAACAACACACTACTTGCCGACGATATTTCGCTAACCATCGACAATGCAACAATTGAACAAATGGTAAATACCCTCAACCAGTTTTCGGAGTATAGATACAAATACAAAGGCAACAACACCAAAATATACGACTGGAATATCATATACACCCCCAACAAGTACACACTAAACCAACTCAATAATGAGCTAGAATTTATAGTTACAGAAGGCGAAGAAAAAGTCGTATTTTATATTATTTCTAAAGAGAAATAATTTATTGAAAAATAACTCCTTATCACAAAAATAGTATTAATTTTGCAAAAAAAACAACCTATTAAAACAAAATACACCTTAATAATAAAAAGCTAAAAAATGACACAAACACAAATTCAGGATATGCTTAAACGATTAGGCATCGAAGAACTAAACAGCGGCGTAACTACTGGTACAAAATGGTTCAAAACAACAGGAACAATTACAGAATCCGTATCGCCAATCGACGGAAAAGTAATAGCCAAAGTACAAAATGGTACTTTGGAAGACTACGAAACGGTAATAAAAACCGCAGAAGAGGCCTTTAAAACTTGGAAAAAAGTACCTGCCCCACAACGTGGCGAAATTGTACGCCAAATGGGCGAAGCACTACGTGCTCAAAAAGAAGACTTAGGCGCATTGGTAACTCTAGAAATGGGTAAAATCTACCAAGAAGGGCTAGGCGAAGTACAAGAAATGATTGATATTTGCGATTTCGCAACTGGGCTTTCACGCATCAGCAACGGTATTACATTAAACTCCGAACGCCCAGACCACCACATGTTCGAGCAGTACCACCCACTTGGCTTGGTTGGCGTAATTAGCTCGTTCAACTTCCCTGTTGCCGTTTGGGCTTGGAACTCCGCACTTGCAGCCATCTGTGGCGATGTAACTATCTGGAAACCATCATCAAAAACGCCACTTACGGCAATTGCTACCGCAAAAATTGTACAAAAAGTACTTAAAGACAACGATTTGCCAGAAGGCATATTTAGCCTTATTATTGCCAAATCATCAGTAGTAGGCGATAATTTTGTAGAAGACAAAAGAGTAGCACTAATTTCTGCAACTGGCTCAACAGCAGTAGGAAAACGCATTGGTGGGCTAGTGGGCAAACGCTTAGGAAAAGCCATTTTAGAGCTTGGCGGAAACAATGCTGTAATAATGAGCAACAAAGCAGATTTAGACATGGCAATCCCGGCAACCGTATTCGGAACTGTGGGTACAGCTGGGCAGCGTTGCACCTCTACACGCCGAATTATTGTACACGAAGATATTTACGACAAAGTTGTTGCAGGTTTCTTATCTGCTTACAAAAGTATCGCTAATAAAATTGGTAACCCATTGCTAGAAAGCACATTAGTAGGGCCCGTAATGGACAAATACACTGTTGAAGCCTTCCAGCGTGCCGTAAAAGGAGTGGAGGCAGAAGGCGGAAAAGTCCTCTTTGGGGGCGAAGTACTCACAGGCGAAGGGTTCGAGTCGGGCAACTACGTGATGCCATGTATTGCCGAGGCAAAAAATAGTTTTGAAATAGTACAAGAAGAAACCTTTGCACCAATTGTATATTTTATAAAATACAGCGGCGATATTCACAACGCCATTAAAATAAACAACGATGTACCACAAGGGTTATCATCGGCTTGCTTTACGCTGGATATGCGCGAAGCAAATTTATTTTTATCGGCAGTAGGGTCTGATTGCGGTATTGCAAATGTAAATATCGGCACATCGGGTGCCGAAATTGGTGGTGCATTTGGTGGCGAAAAAGAAACTGGTGGTGGGCGAGAGTCTGGTTCAGATGCTTGGAAAGCATATTCTCGCCGACAAACAAATACTGTAAATTACGGTACTAC
>CAMZKQ010000221.1 GCA_947311265.1 uncultured Chlorobiota bacterium
AATTACCGACATGGGCGGTTTTGCAGCTTCCACTTTTAAACGAGGTATTAATTTTGTAAATATCCCCACAACGCTTTTGGCACAAACAGATGCTTCGGCAGGGGGGAAAACAGGCATAAATTACAAGGGTTTTAAAAATGAAATAGGCGTTTTTAGCCAAGCCGAAGCCGTAATTTTAAGTAGCGCTTTCCTTAGAACTTTAGATTATAATGAGTTCCTTTCGGGCTTTGCAGAGATGATAAAACATGCTATAATTTATGACAAATCTCACTTTTATGAGCTAATGGATTTTTACCATAAAAATAAAGCCTGTTTGCAAGATAACTCTGAAATTCAAAGCCTAGTTGAAAAATCGGTGAAAATTAAAGAGCATTTTGTTAAAAATGATGTTACTGAAAAAGGGATTCGGAAAGCTCTAAATTTTGGGCATACCTTTGGGCATGCTTTCGAGAGCTATTTTATGGCAGAAGGAAGCCCTTTAAAGCACGGTTTTGCAGTGGCTTATGGCATGGTTTGTGAGTTGTATTTGGCAACTCAGATTTGCAGTTTTCCTATTTCAGATTATGAGTCAATTTCAACAGCTTTAACTGAAATTTATGGAAAAGTTACATTCTCTGAAGCAGAAATTGAAAAATTATTAGAATTAATGAAACATGACAAGAAAAATAGAGGAAATAACATCAATTGTACCTTAGTAAAATCTTTTTCGGAGCCTATAATTGATGTTAAACTTAGTGATAGTAATGTAAAACAGACTTTAAATTATTACCGAGCAAAATAGTTACTAATTTAATTTTTGTTTTGGCTTGTTTGGAATGAAATTTGCTAAATATATGTTAATAAATATTAATTGATAATTCAACCTTTTGATAATCAGTGTATTGTATAAATTGCTGAAAACTCAATTTTGAAAAGTCCTTAAATTGTTGTATTATTGTTTTCTAATTTCTCACAATACTAATTCTCAACTTAATACCGTTTATTAAATAAGTAAATATTCAAAAATAATTGTATAAAATACACATCTAATCATTTTATACCTTAAATAGATTTACAACTAACTAAAAAGCACCTAGTGTTTAAAATAACCTAAAAAATACTCCATTGAAAAAAGCATTATATATAGGTTTTGTTATAATTTTACTGTTTTCTGGCAAGTATGTTCAAGCACAGGTTTCGCACTTCTCTCAATTTTACTCGAACCCACTTACAATTGCTCCATCTTTTGCCGGCTACACAGGAAAAACAAGAATCGCACTTAACTACCGAGACCAATGGCCAGGAATAGCTGGTCCGGGAACGTTTGTAACCTACTCGGTAGGGGCAGACCATTATTTCCAACGGGCAAAAAGTGGGGTCGGTATCCTTGCATTTAGGGACCAAGCAGGCTCAGGCAACCTCTCCCTGACAGAAATAGGAGCAATGTATTCCTATGTACTCAAGTTCGGGAAAAAGAGTGGGCGAAGAAATACACGGTGGTTTTTACGACCAGGTCTTTACTTTAAATATTCCCAACGGTCTATCAACTTTGGAAAGCTCACCTTTTCGGACATGTTCGATACTCAAGGTAACCTAGTAAATGCCACTATTGAGCAACCCCCACTACCAAGCATAGGCTACTTAGATTTCTCTTCTTCCTTACTGGCTTATGCCGAAAATTTTTGGGCAGGGTTTACCGTAGATCACCTTTTAAGACCAGACCAATCCTTAAATGGAAGCGTAGCAAGGCTACCAATGAAACTTGCCGTTTATGGCGGATACCGCCATCTTTTGGGGAGCAAAGGAAGGCGAAAAAATTATGGAAAAGAACGAGAAAGTATAACATTTACAGCACACTACAGAATACAAGGAGCTGACCAATCTTTCAAGTCTAATGCCTACTACGACCAACTAGATATTGGTGCGTATTGGACACACGACCCTTGGGTAATAGGTACTTGGGTAAGGGGTTTGCCTGTTGTGGGTACTCCTGACGATACTTACAATAGCTTAGATGCTATAATTGTATTAATTGGCTTTAAAGTAAATCAAAAATTAAGGATTGGTTATAGTTACGATGCTACTGTTTCTAATCTACTAAGCCATACAGGTGGAGCACACGAAATCTCAATTACTTATATTTTTGACCAAAACAAAAGCAAAAAGAGAAATCATAGAAAGGCAATTGTACCTTGCCCTTCTTTTTAAAAATAAAAAATTGAAACTCCACAAAAAAACGAGCTATATTTTAAGCTCGTTTTTTGTAGATAAGAATTGTATTTTTTGCTTTGTAAACCTTGCCTAACTGTATTCCAAATCTAAGTTAAACGTACCTATTGGGTTAAAATTTCTATCGAAATTCTTTACCATCTTTATACCTCACGATAATATATTTATAGAGATTATTGCTTTGTTTATACTCAATGGCCTCCTGCTCGGAGGAAAAACTACCAATAGTATATTTATACAAAACTCTTGATTTATAGGTTTTTACAGGCTCAGAAGTTGAGTTTAGTTTAGCAATATCTTTGGGGCTAGTAGGCAAAGTTGAAGTTCCAATTTGCAAGCGGTACTCTATCCCAGAATTTGTATTACCCATTTGTGAACTCGCCGGATAATCATCAAGTGGCTTTGCCACTTCTTGAATGTTTTTGATACGGATACCATCTCTGTATGCTACTACAAATGAACCATTTATACCCATTCTTCGTTTTGCTGCAACGGCTTGCGCATAAGTGGGGTACTCATTAATTAGGTAGCGATACCACTGCCCAGATTTTTCATTATTAAAAACGACATCACCAGAGTAAATTCGCTTTAAACTACTTACAGGCAGCGGTTTGTAAGATGCCGCAATTTGAATTTTAAACAGTATAGCATCATTTGTTTTTATAACACTATCCTTCTTGTATATTTCAAAAGTTTCATTTGAAGATGCTGAATTATCAGGATTTAAAGTGGTATCTTGCTCTTCAACAGCATCAACCACAGGGGCTTCTTTAGGTTTAAGCCAGCCATAATAATCTGTAAGTGCAAGCGATTGGTGCTCGTAGGCTTGCCTTAAAATTTGATTTGATTCTATCAGTAGCTTGTATTTTTTCAGGGTACTTTTTTCCTTAAGGGCAAGTTTCCATTTCTGCTCAGACATTTTATAAAAAGAAACATAATCATTTTTAAAATCCAGCAAAATATCCTTCTGTTCAGGTTCGGCTTTATGAGCTAGGACAGCTAGTGTTTTTAGCAATGCCGAATAAATATATTTGCCCCCTTTGCGGTATAATTTAGCTGCCGGGAGGTAGCTTTTTAGAGCTTCTTTATCGTATTTTTTTGCTTTTTTTAGTGCCTTTCTTCTTTTTCTGCGCTTCTTTTTTTTTGCTTCTTTTCGTGCCTTTTCTGCAAGTTGATGTTTCCCCGTAGAAACAGGGGCAAGTAAATCGGCCTTTTCAATACTTTTAATGCCTTTATTGTAGTTCGAAAGTTCAGAATTTGTTAGTACCTTTTTTATTTCGTCAGAAATATTTATATCCTGAGAAAATCCATTTTGGAAAAAGAAAAGGCTAATTAAAAAAACAAGAGTTGATGTAATTCTTTTCATGATAGGAAATTTAGATTAAAGCATTTTTAGTCTGGATTAAAAAGCAAAGGTTTACATATATTTGTAAATTGTAATTAGGGTTAATGTCCTTACAGGCCTCTATTTTAATTTTAGATTGAGGTTTTCTTTTCTGGCACACTGCAACTGAGTAAAAATAAGCTAAATATTAGCAATAATGCAACTGTTTTAATTGATGATTTCATTGGGTTCTAATTTAATTTTTAGTCGAATAAGAGCAATATCATCAGCATTTTGAAGGGCAGATTTACTGCGTAAAATATTATGTTTTCGAGAAAGCATAACTTTATTTTTTTCTAAAAAGGCATCATTACAAAGAAAATCTGGCGGAGAGTAATTTTCAATAATTTCCTGTCCTGAAATTTTTGTATAACTCAAAATCCCGTCAGTAGCGATACTTATATCCCTCACATTTTTAATTCTAAAACTATGGTTTGAAAATAATAACCATTCCTGAAAAATGCCAAACGATTCAATTTTATCTAAATAATAAGCC
>CAMZKQ010000222.1 GCA_947311265.1 uncultured Chlorobiota bacterium
ATAAGTTAGGGCTGCCATACGATGCAGAAGGAAATATTGGCAAAAAAGGACAGGTTATCCCACTGTTATTAAAACAATTAAATGCCTTAGATTTCTACACTCAAGTGCCTCCAAAATCTCTAAGCAGAGAATTTGTAGAGTCGGAAATAGAGCCATTGATACTTAAGCACAATTACTCTACGCCCGACTTACTGAGAACATTTTACGAACATACTGCACAGCAAATTAGCAATATCCTTAAACAGGAAAATAAACAAAAAAACTTGCTTACTGGTGGTGGCACTCATAATCGTTTCTTGGTGGAGCGGATAAAAAAAATATCTGGCAAAGTAATAGTAATACCCCCTTCGGATATCATTGATTTTAAAGAAGCCCTTATTTTTTCATTTTTAGGATTACGCCGTTTGGAAAAAAAAATAAATTGTTTGGAATCTGTAACTGGTGCAGTATCTGATAATTGCGGTGGAATTGTGCATTTGGTTTAAAAAAATCGTTTCAGTTTTCAATAAAAAGATTACCTTTACATTTGTAAATAGGTCGATGTAAAGCATGGTTTACAATTGTAATGAAACATAATCCACTATACACATATTACGAAAAAAAAGATATTCAAACTGATTTTCCTGCCGAGGAATTTCGGAAGCAATTCTTTGCCAGTTTTTCCGAAAAACTGGTCAATGCCGATGTGCGAGAAATCCGTATAAGTACAGATGAAATTGAATTTACAGCACCTATTGGTCGATATACTTGGAATGGTTGGAATATCTTTAACCCTGTAACTTCTGGGAAACTGAAAATTGTAGAATTTGAAGACCGTCCTTATTTAACTTATACGACTTCTTATTTGGAGTTTTTATGGATTGCAATTGCACTTTCAATCCTCCCGTTAGTCGCATTTTACTCCGGCATTGCTATTTGGGGAGTGCTTGAGTTAATCCTTATCTGGGGCGTTTTCTATGGTGGAAGTAGAGCTGTATCTGCCATGCGGTTTGCTACACTTCTTGCAGAAATGACACAGGAAATAATTGCCCCAGTTCCTGAAAAGGTAGAACAAAAAGAACCGCTTGAAAAACCAGACAGAAACGAACCAATAAATGAAGATTTAGACTTTTTTAAAAAAGTCTTTATCGAAAGACCAGCAGTAATAACAATTGGGTAAACTTAACAGCCCGATATTTATAACCGCTTCTGGCCAAGATTAGATATTGAAAAACTATAAATAACCTGCATAGAAAAACCATGCAAAATACACGTATCAGTACACGTTCTTCCATAGCCTTAAAGAGCATCTTTCTCTTTCTGCTCCTAGTGCCTTGTGCCTATTTTTCCAACGCACAATTTAGCAAAAAAGACTCTGCAAAAGTAAATGAATTGCTAGGTTTCGTAAAGCATTTTGAAGCCAATGGAAACAAAGCCGAAGCTACAAAATTTAGGAATAAAGTCGCCTTTTTTTACTGGCGTAAAAATTTTAATACCGAAGCCAAAAACTTGTACGAAAAAGTACTGGCTTACTATAAATCAACAGGCGATAATAGCAAAATTGCATCTACCTATTCCAACTTAGGGCTAATTTACTCTGGTGAAAGAAAATACGACAAAGCCATTCAGTTTTTTACCGATGCAGCCGATTTAAATAGCAATAACAAAAGAAAATTAATTTCAAATTATAAAGATATAGCCACTGCCTATCTGAAGAAAAAAAGCTATACACAAAGTATCTCCTATACCGAAAAAGCACTTAATGAGGCAGAAAAAATAAAAGACGGCAAAAATATACTAGAATGCTACGGCAATTTATCCGAGGCACATAAAAAAAATGGAAACAACGAAAAATCGTTATACTACTTCAACCTTTTTGCCAACTACAAAGGCAAGAAAAAAGAGAAGACCCACACAGAAGTTCTACCAAACTCTAATCACAAAAAAGAAAACAATAACAACAACACACCTTATAATACAACCAATACAAATGATAACAACAGCACAGAAATTACCCCAAGCACTAGTAGCGAGAATTTGGTCAAGGCAGACAGCACTGCAAGCCAAGAAGATACTACACTTACCGAAAATGTTGCTATTGTAGATAGCACTGCTATTCTTGCAGAACAAAATAAAAAGAAAGTTGAAGAGCTTAAAAATAAGGTGAAAACAGCCACCACAAATTGGGTCTTATATATTGTATTGGGCTTGGCTCTTTTTATTGCAATTGCAGTAGCTATTTTCCTATTTTTTATAAATAAAGATAAAACTGAAAAAAACAGCTACGAAGTAATAAGCCATGTAAAAGTGGACAGTAAATCAAAAGAGAAGATTAATAAATAAATTAAGAACAAAGCCCTAAAACTGCAAATGAATGTAACTCTACCGAGTCGCACCTGTTTGCAGTTTTTTTTAGACTAAAAAGAGAATATATGCACGGCACTACTGATGAGTTTTACATGAAAGAGGCATTAAAGCAAGCAAAAATAGCGTTAGATAATAACGAAGTGCCAATAGGAGCAGTAATTGTTTTGGGTGATAGAATATTAGCCAAGGCACACAACCAAACCGAACTACTTAACGACCCAACTGCCCATGCTGAAATGCTAGCCATAACTGCCGCTTGCAACACTATAGGAAGCAGACACCTGCATAAATGTACATTATATGTTACGGTAGAACCCTGCATTATGTGTGCCGGAGCATCATTCTGGGCACAGCTCGGCAGAGTTGTATTTGGAGCAAGCGATAACAAAAAAGGATACACAACATTGAACCCTAATATTTTTCCTGCAAAAATAAAAGTAGAACAAGGCATTTTAGAAGAAGAATGCACCTCTATTTTAGATGTTTTTTTTAAGCAAATAAGAAAATAAAAGTAAAGTGAGTTTTATTTTTGTTTTTTCAACAATTTAATCTGCCTTTTGTATTGATAATCAAATCCATGAACAGTTATAAACATTTTTTTAAGATGCTTTGAAAAAAACACTAATGGAATTAAAAAAAATATTGCTAAATTGCAACAATATAAGGAACTATAAATACCAATTAATTAATGGAAATTACACAAAAACTAACTCAAAATCAGCTAAAAGAGAACAGGCAAACTTACACTTTTGACCAAGCATATAGAAAATCTTTAAAATATTTTAAAGGCGACGAACTAGCTGCAAAAGTATGGGTTACAAAATATGCCCTCAAAGACTCTTTCGGGAAAATCTACGAGCAGTCGCCCGAGGATATGCACAACAGAATTGCAGACGAAATTGCTCGAATAGAGCAAAAATACCCCAACCCTGTAAGCAAAAAAGAGGTACTAGAATTACTCACAGATTTCAAATACATAGTCCCAGCAGGCAGCCCAATGACGGGTATTGGTAATGATTTCCAGACCGCATCGCTTTCCAACTGCTTTGTAATAGGCGAAGAACAACCTGCAGATTCTTACGGAGGGATATTAAAAACCGACCAAGAGCAAGTACAACTCATGAAACGCCGTGGAGGCGTAGGGCACGACCTTTCGCACATTCGCCCCAAAGGCAGCCCCGTACTCAATAGTGCACTCACCTCTACCGGAATTGTGCCATTTATGGAACGCTTCTCTAACTCCACACGAGAGGTGGCACAAGATGGAAGGCGTGGAGCATTAATGCTCTCGGTATCAATAAAACACCCTGATGCAGAGGACTTTATAGATGCAAAAATGGAGTCAGGAAAAGTTACAGGAGCAAATGTTTCGGTAAAAATTACTGATGACTTTATGGAGGCCGTTGTAAACGATACAAAATTTGTTCAACAATACCCTGTTGATACAAAAAATCCGAAAGTAAAACAAGAGATAGATGCAAAAAAAATATGGAATAAAATTGTGCATAACGCATGGAAATCGGCAGAGCCAGGTATCCTTTTTTGGGATACCATCATCAATGAATCGGTGGCTGATGCTTATGCAGATTTGGGCTTCCGTACAGTTTCTACCAACCCCTGTGGCGAAATCCCACTTTGTCCCTACGACAGTTGCCGGCTTTTGGCATTAAACTTATATAGCTATGTTGATTTTCCGTTTACAGAAAAAGCCCATTTTAATTTTGAGCTATTTAAAAAACACGCCCGCTTGGCACAACGCTTAATGGACGATATTATTGATTTAGAAATTGAGAAAATTGATGCCATAATTTCTAAAATAGAAAAAGACCCTGAGTCGGCAGAAGTAAAACGCCCAGAACTAAATTTGTGGAAAAATATCCAAAAGAAAGCCCTACAGGGCAGAAGAACAGGCGTTGGGATTACTGCAGAAGGCGATATGCAAGCAGCACTAGGGCTTACTTACGGCAGCGAAAATGCCATTGATTTTTCGGTAGAAGTACACAAAACACTCGCCGTTGAGGCTTACCGCTCTTCGGTAGAAATGGCAAAAGAGCGAGGTGCATTTAAAATATATGATACCAAAAGGGAACTAGAAAACCCTTTTATAAAAAGAATTAAAGCGGCAGAACCTGCACTTTATAAAGAAATGGAAGAGTACGGGCGACGTAATATTTCCTTGCTAACCATTGCCCCTACTGGCACTACAAGTTTAATGACGCAGACCACCTCGGGCATCGAACCAGTATTTATGCCAGTATATAAACGCCGCCGAAAAGTAAACCCAAACGATAAAGATGTAACGGTTACTTTTACTGATGAAACTGGCGACTCATGGGAGGAATACAACGTTTTTCACCATAATTTTTTAACTTGGATGGAAGTAAATGGTATAGACCCTGAAAAAGCAAAACTTTACAGCCAAGAAAAGATTAACAAATTAGTTGAAAAATCGCCTTACCATAAAGCCACCTCAAACGATATTAACTGGCTTAATAAAGTAAAATTGCAAGGGAAAATTCAAAAGTGGGTGGACCACTCCATAAGCGTAACCGTAAATTTGCCTAACGATGTTACCGAAGAATTAGTTGGGCAAGTTTATACAGAAGCTTGGAAGCAGGGCTGTAAAGGCGTTACTGTTTATCGAGATGGCTCTCGTACAGGCGTACTCATAAGTGCAGACGAAAAACCAAAGGCTGAAAAAGGCGATGTATTCTCTAACAATGGAGAAAGAAAGCAACGCCCCGAAGCCATTAATTGCGATGTCGTTTGGTTTAAAAATAACAAAGAACAATGGATTGCTTTTGTTGGCACAATTGACGGTAAACCCTATGAAGTTTTTACCGGTATTGCCGACCCAGAAGCTATGCCAATACCAAAATCGGTAACGCATGGAGTAACCATAAAGCATCGCTTTAAGGACGGTACGAAACGCTATGATTTTCAGTACACTAACAAATACGGATTTAAAATTACAGTAGAAGGGCTTTCGTATAAATTTGATAAAGAATATTGGAATTATGCAAAACTAATTTCTGGCGTTTTACGCCATGGAATGCCTGTATATCATGCCGTAAAATTAATTTCCTCTTTGCACCAAAGTAGCGAAACTATAAATACTTGGAAAAACGGTATCGAAAGGGCTTTAAAAAGATATATCCCCGATGGCACTGAAGCCAAAAAGCAAAAATGCTCAGAGTGCAACGCCAACACTTTGGTTTACCAAGAAGGTTGCCTAATTTGCCAAAATTGCGGTAACTCCAAATGCGGATAAAATATAATCTGTAAGTAGTATAAATAAGGCGTTTCTTAAATTAGAAACGCCTTATTTTAATTTTATATAAAGTAACTTAATAGCCCCTACTTTTTTTGCTCCTTTATACCTAAATCATCAATCCGAGTAATTTTATCTTGAGTCCAGCAAATTCTAAACACCTTCGTAATAAGCTCGCCAGTAGAAAACTCTACAGTATAACATTCGCCAACATTTTTGGTAATCAGCGGCTCTGTTAAATCGTAAACCGACATTTCCGAGAGCTTTATATTCTCATTCGCCGCATAAATATTAAGTGCCTTTTCGGTACTGTCTGCCGAGCCAACAGCCAATTTTAAAAAAGAATTCATATCTTTGCTAACAGCAATATCCGAACTGCTAGTTGAGCAGGAGAGTAGAATAATCGGGACTAGAAATAAAAAGAGGTATTTCATGGTTTTATTTTAAATTATGACAGATAAACAAATAAGACAACTAAGTCGCTTTTTAAGCAAAGTGCTTCGGCATTCGCCAGAAATAATTAAAATTGAACTAGACAAGAATGGCTGGGCAAATGTAAGTGAGTTAATTAAAAAGGTAAATAAGCACAAACTTAAATTCAACTTTGAAACCCTAGAACACATTGTTGCCACTAACAATAAAAAACGCTTTGCGTTTAACGAAGATAAAACAAAAATACGAGCCAACCAAGGGCATTCGATACAAATTGCCCATGGGGTTATTGCCATAGAGCCACCATGTGCACCTTAGCCAAAATATAGAAACTACAATTTCGGTAGGAAAGCGGCATGGTAAGCCAATTTTATTTGAACTGCAAAGCAGAAAAATGTTTGCCGATAACTTCGAGTTTTTTTTAAGTCCGAAAATAACGTTTGGCTGACCGATAATGTGCCTCTTGAATACTTATCAAAAATTTAAAGCAGATTAAAGTACATATTATTTCCCATTCCAAAAAGAAATGTGTATTTTACTTGCAACGAAATCAGTACACAGTAATCCAAAAATAAATAATGGAGAATTTTAAAGAAAACCTGAAAAATATAAAAGCCCTCGTTTTTGATGTCGATGGCGTTTGCTCCTCCAATTTTGTAGTAGATACAAACGGCGACCTCATGCGTAGCATGAATGCAAAAGATGGCTTCGCCATAAAAACGGCCAGCGATAGAGGCATGATAACCTGCATAATTACTGGAGGAACAGACGAATCTGTAAAAAAACGCTTCGAGCGAATTGGCGTTAAAAATATTTACCTTGCCTCAAAAAATAAAGTCGATGACTTAAATGATTTTTGCAAAAAATTTAACCTGCAATACTCCGAAATCCTATATATGGGCGACGATATTCCTGACCATGCCGTGTTATCAAAAGTAGGAATTGCCACCTGCCCTGCCGATGCTGTGCCAGAAATACAAGCCATTTCACACTACATTTCAGATAAAAAAGGAGGCGAAGGCTGCGTTAGAGACGTTATAGAGCAAGTCATGAGAATGCAAGGCAAATGGTTCTCATTTTAAAATAAAAAATTACACCTTAAATAATACCTAGAAATAAAATTTATGAAAAAAGTACACTTACTCACATTCCTACTAATTGCCTTTGCAGGAAACCTATTGGCACAAACGCAAAGCGAAATAAATGAAATCAAAAAAAGAACAAACGTTCAAAAACTAACAGAGATAGGCATAGTAGAAGGCGAAGTCTATAAAAAAAACAAAGCTAAGGCCTACCGATTAGCTAAAGAAAAAGGCTGGATAACAAAAAGCGAAAAAAATGGAACAATCGTAGAACTGCAAGGGATTGATGCCAATGGGCAGCCCATTTATTATGTTACAGACAACGAAAATGCAGCAGTTTCCACCGCCACCAACCTAGTATATGAAGGTGGAGAAATGCACCTTGCCCTTAGCGGAGCAGGCTTTACCGTAGCCGAGTGGGACGGCGGATCGGCCTTAGAAACGCATCAAGAATTTAATAATATGGGCTTCTCCAGAGTATTGAATAAAGATAATTCGACTCCGGCAGACCATGCCACCCATGTTGCAGGTACTTTAATAGCTGGCGGTGTAAATCCTGCCGCCAAAGGCATGGCATACAACGGATACCTACACTCTTACGACTGGAACGGAGATGTTACCGAAATGACATCAGCCGCCTCCAATAGCTTACTTATATCCAACCATTCCTACGGACTATACGGTGGCTGGGTGTACGACCAAGGCACAGGGATTTGGTCTTGGGTAGGTAGCACAAATATCAGCAACGAAGAAGATTACCGCTTCGGGTACTACGACTACTGGGCTGGCGTTTGGGACGATATAGCCCGAGCAGCACCTTACTACCTTATCGTAAAATCAGCAGGCAACGACCGTGGCGATTGGGACGGTAGTAGCACACTACACCCCAAAGACGGCGGTGCCGGAGGGTTCGATTGCATGACCTCTAAATCCGTTTCCAAAAATATACTCACCGTAGGTGCAGTAAGAGATGTTATTGGTGGATATTCAGGTCCCAACTCGGTAACCCTTACCAGCTTTAGCAGCACAGGCCCAGCCGACGATGGCAGAATAAAGCCAGATATTTGTGGCAACGGGCAAAACGTATATTCGTCAGTAGTCGCCGGAGATGCTAGTTACGGCTCTAAGAGTGGGACATCAATGTCGGGGCCAAATGTGGCAGGCTCGTTATTGCTGCTGCAAGAGCATTGGAACGATTTACACACCCTTTTTATGAAAGCAGCAACCCTAAAAGCCCTCGTAATTCATACGGCTGCCGAATGCGGAGCTACACCCGGGCCCGACTATAAATTTGGCTGGGGACTTTTACAAACCGCAGCAGCTGCAAACGTTATCACACAAAAAGGGTTTACAACCCTTATGGAAGATGTGGCTTACAACGGAACAACTTACACTCTTGAAATACAGGCCACTGGAACAGAACCGCTAGTGGCAACATTGGTATATGCAGACCCCAAAGGCACACCGCCTCCCATTTCGCTGGACCCGCCCAATAAAATGTTAGTTAATGATTTGGATATGACCATTTCAAACAACGGCACAACGCATTACCCCTATACACTAGACCCCAATAACCCTGCGGCAGCAGCAACTACAGGCGATAACGACTTGGATAATGTTGAGAAAATTTATATCGAAAACCCAATTGCAGGAGCAACTTACACTATCACTATAAATCACGAAGGGACACTTTCAGGTGCAATCCAGCAATTTTCGCTGATAGTATCGGGCATTACAACAGGCTATGCACTCTTAACTACTGCCGATGCTCAAAACGTTTCTGCCGGAGCGGCAGAACTTGGCGGCGAAGTTTTGCAAGAAGGTAATTCGCCAGTTACAGAAAATGGTATCGTGTGGGCGACTAGCCCTTTGCCTACAATGGCAGATAATGTTGTGCCACAAAGCAGTGGTACAGGAGCTTTTTCGGGATTAGTTACAGGGCTTCCTGAAGCAACAAAAATTTACTACCGTGCTTATGCCACTAGTACAGAGGGAACTTCATACGGCGAAAGTAAAGTTTTTTCTACGACTTGTAGTATTATATCAACCTTATCTTGGGAAGATGATTTTGCAAGCCAAGAGTTTTCTGCTTGCTACTGGCAAGAAATCCTTACGGGAAGTACAAACTGGGTTTTAGAAACAGGCAATGGTGCAGGAAGCCCTGCCGCTGCATATTCTGGCGATTATAATTTACTGCTCAAAAGCTCTTCCACAGCAGGGAATAAAACGCTTTTGGTTTTACCCTCTTATAATTTTACGGGCAGAACGGGAGCATCAATGAGCTTTCAGTATGCACAATACAAACAGTTTTCTTGGCAGGACGAATTTAAAATTATGTACAAAACTGCCCTTGCCGCCCCTTGGCAAGAAGTGGCTACGTTTGATAACCAAGCCACTAGCTGGACTGCGGCATCGGTATTTTTACCCGAGTCGGCAAATGCACCAGAATATTATATTGCCATAGAGGGCAATGCCCTAGGCGGGCGTGGAATTGCGATTGATAATATTGTAATCGATGAAGCCGTTTCAACAGATAATTTAGCAAGTGGTAATATCTTGATTTACCCAAACCCTTCCAACAAAGGTGTTTATAATATTCAGCTAAACGAGAATTTTAAAGCAACTCAAGTTACGGTGTCTAATATTACGGGAAAAGAAATCCTGAATTTTAAAACGACTAAGAACAAAAGTGTAGTTAATCTTTCTAAATTCCCGAAAGGGATTTATATTTTAAAAATACAGAAGGGAAACAATACGCTTGTTTCTAAACTGATATACAGGTAACACGCTCCAAAAAGATGCTAGGTATTAACGACCTGTATAGTGCCTAAACAAAAAGCAATAGGCTAATTGCCATAACTGCCATGCCTGCAATTAGCCCGTAAATTGCCGAATGGTGTTTGCCGTACTCTTCGGCAGTAGGCAGCAACTCGTCTAAGGAAATAAAAACCATAACCCCAGCTACGGAGGCAAATAGAATACCAAGGACTGTGGGGGTTAGGTAAGATTTTAAAAAGAAGTAGGCAACCAACGCCCCAACAGGCTCAGAAACCCCAGAAAGGAAGGAGAGCCAAAATGCTTTTTTCTTGTTGCCTGTTGCAAAATAAATAGGCACAGAAACGGCAATGCCTTCGGGGATATTATGTATGGCAATGGCTACTGCAATTGGTATTGCAATGGTGGGGTTTATTAGCCCTGCAGAAAATGTAGCAATCCCTTCTGGGAAATTATGAATGGCAATGGCAAGTGCCGAAAATAAGCCCATGCGCATTAGTTTTTGCTCTTTTGAAAAGGGAGTATTAATTTGCTCAACACTTTTAATTTCATGTGGGTTTTCAAAAGAGGGAATCAGGCGGTCGATTATAGCAATAATTAATATCCCTCCAAAAAAGGCTAATGCGGTGTACCAGTAGCCTAGTTTTTCTCCGTGTTCTTCTGTTAGGATATGTTTGGCTTCGCTAAATATTTCTACAAAAGATACATATATCATCACCCCTGCCGAAAAACCAAGCGAAACGGATAAGAAAACTTTATTTGTTCGTTTGGTAAAAAAAGCCAAAGCACTGCCTATCCCTGTTGATAGCCCTGCAAAGAGGGTTAGCCCGAAGGCAAACATGACATTATTTACTTCCATTTACTTAGTTTTAACTTATTGATATTGAGTATTTTAATTAGTCTTTACTTCTAGCAAAAGCAAAAAGCAAAAGCAGTGCAATATCAGTAAATATAACTACTTTCTGAATGGTTTCAATGGTTTGAATTGCGGTGGAATTAGCCCCACCCTCCCTTAGCATTGTTACATATACCCCAAAAGTAATCGAAATAACAAAAACCAAAAGGAACGAGGCATATTTAATGAGTTTCCATTTCTTTTTCATTGATGATGTTTTTTATAAAGTAATGTCCCATAGTCATGTAAATTTATCAAAAGCGAAATTATAAAAAAAAGATTTCAAAAATCAATAAAACAAAACATTTTATTAAACATAAATCGACTAAATTTAGATTAAAAATATTAACTTTAAGCCACTTTTTAAGAAAGTAACCTAAAATAGATTTTAATACGGTATTAAGACCATCAAATTTAAATATTTACTAAAACTAAAAGTTATGTTTACAAGCAAAGATTTAGCACAAATACAAGAAAAAGGGATTAGCCAATCCCTAGTTGAGGCACAAATAGAAAACTTTAAAAATGGCTTTGCAACTGCCAATATTATTGCAGCAGCAACCACAAAAAAAGGCATTACAACCTTTGGTAAAGCCACCTTAAAAGGCTATGCCGATTTATACGACAAGGCAATAAGCCAAGAAAAAGTAGTGAAATTTGTACCCGCCTCGGGAGCCGCCAGCCGTATGTTTAAAATGCTATTTACATTTATGGAAAAATACGATGGCAATGATGTTTTCTTTGCAGACAAAAGTTTTGGCTCGCTTTATAATTTTTTCGAGCAAATAAATGCTTTCGCATTTTACGACGAACTGGCAGCACTACTTCCCAACTTTGAACCCGGACACCCCGAAAACTTACTAAAAACCGTAGAAGGCTTACTTCTAGAAACAGGAATGAACTATGGGCAACAACCAAAAGGGCTACTCAAATTTCATAAATATGGAAAAGACACCCGAACCCCAGCAGAAGAACATCTAGCAGAAGCAGCACTATACGCTAATACACAAGGCGTTGCCAATGTTCATTTTACAGTTTCGCCAGAACATAAGGAACAATTTGAGCAGCACATTAATGCAGTCTTTCCCAAATACGAAGAGTTATTTAAAACCATTTTTAAAGTTTCATTCTCCGAGCAAAAGCCAGAAACAGACACTATTGCAGTAAACCTTGATAACACCCCTTTCCGAAATACTGATGGCTCGCTACTCTTCCGCCCAGGCGGGCACGGTGCTTTAATTGAAAATTTACGAGAAATTGATGCCGATATTATTTTTGTGAAAAATATTGATAATGTTGTGCCAGATAAGCACAAAGTAGATACTGTTCTATATAAAAAAGCCTGTGCAGGCTTATTGATAGAAACAAGAGAAAACATTTTTAAACTTATCAAGAACTTAAAGGCAGAACCAACTGATACAGCAATTAATGAAGCTATAGATTACCTAAAAAATAAGCTCCTTATACAAACTGATGCCGCTTTTGAGAGTAAAAACAATGAAGAAAAAGCTAACTACCTTATTGCTAAACTAGACCGCCCTTTACGGGTTTGCGGCATGGTTAAAAATGAAGGCGAACCAGGCGGAGGCCCTTTCTTTGTCCAAAAAGAAAGTGGGTCAGTATCTTTACAGATTATAGAAGGGGCACAAATTGATATGGATAATCCTGAAAAAGCAAAAATTGTAGAAAATGCTACGCATTTTAATCCGGTGGATTTAATCTGCTCGGTAAAGCAACCCAATGGCAAGCGGTACGATTTACGAAATTATGTAGATGCAAAAACAGGCTTTATTTCAGAAAAATCAAAAGATGGAAAACAGCTAAAAGCACAAGAACTTCCCGGCCTTTGGAATGGTGCAATGGCCAACTGGAATACCATTTTTGTTGAAGTCCCAATTTCAACATTCAACCCAGTAAAAATAGTAAATGATTTGCTTAGACCAATGCACCAATAAGCCCTTTGGCTAAGGTAAAAAGCAAAACTAAAAGCAAGCTCTTGGGGATTTAGGAGCTTGCTTTTTTATCCTCTAAAAGCAAGAAGGATAGGCTAATTTTAAAGAAAGATATTAATAAATTCGAGTTAGAAAACAAAAAATCATATCTTTGTATTTACAATAAAGTGAAAAATCCCCAAAGTACTTTGTATGAAAGAAAAAATAGCATCAGACCTTTTAAAACTAGAAAAGGAACTAAGCACACTAGATGTCGCAGTTAAGCAGATTAGCAAAGCTGAAAAATTATCGACAGAAACGGTAAATGCAATAAAAAAATTACAGAAAAAGTTTGGCGAGGGTATCGAAAAAATAGCTAAACATACCGAAACGACCCAGGAATCTGCCCAAGCCTTAATTGCACAACACAATGAACAAGTTGGCGAAGTAAATAAACTACTCAAAAGTTACCTCGACTTAGCCGGCTCTACTGCCGAACTCAATAAACAAATTGAGAATATAAATTTCCCAGAACGGCTAGATAAAATATCGGCAAATATTGCGGCTATGAATACAGAGTTTAGAGCCATACAAGTAGAAATGAAAACGCTTGCCGATGACGATACAGCAGCAAAAAACGAAAAAGCAATAAAAAAACTAAATCGGAAAACACTTTTCAATAACATAATCGTTATTACTATGTTTATTATCGTTTTGGCTTTGGGTTACGAGCTTATTTTAGTTAAATATTTCCCACAGCTATCCTTGGAGCACTTTTTGCCGAAACGATAAAATTTAAAACAGTAAAGCCATACATTTAAGATTAGGCTAGCCAACACTTCCTATGAACAAAAAACTGCATACTGCAAAATATCTAATTTCGGACTTTTTAAGTGCATCTTTGGCATGGTTTTTCTTATTTATATTTCGCAAAACCGTTATTGAATACCAAATTTTTGGTATCGAAATACCCATTGAATACAGCTCCACTTTTTGGCTAGCACTCATCGTTATTCCTACTTTCTGGATTATAATATACGCCGCATCAGGCTACTACCGAAATATTTATAGAAAATCAAGATTAAAGGAACTAGGGCAAACTCTTAGCACCTCCATAATTGGCGTTATAATTCTCTTTTTTGTACTGATTTTGGACGATACGGTTTCCTCTTACAAAAACTACTATTTCTCCCTGTTTTTCTTATTCGTAACCCACTTTACACTAACTTACCTTCCCCGGCTAATAATAACAACACTCACCGTTAAAGACATTCATTCAGGAAAAAAAGGCTTTAACACTTTACTTATAGGTAGCAATGGAAAAGCAGTAAAACTCTACAAAGAACTAACCACAGGCGACAAACGCCACGGCTATAAATTTATAGGATTTGTAACCATAAATAAGGGCGAAAAGCACAAACTGAATCAATATATGGACTACCTTGGTAGCATTGATGACCTAGAAAAAATTATACAAAAATACAAAATCGAAGAGGTATTGTTTGCCGCAGAAGAGTCTGAAAATCAATATGTTGAAAAAGTTTTAAATAAACTACAAGGCAGCGATGTAACCACAAAAGCAATCCCGAGTATGTACGACTTACTCACCGGGAAAGTAAGAATGAGCAGCTTTTTAGGCACACCACTCATCATAATATCGCACCAACTAATGCCCCCTTGGCAGGAAGCAGCAAAACGAGTCATTGATTTTGGCGTAGCACTTTTAGTGCTAATTATCGCCTCACCACTTTACCTATTTACTGCGATAACAGTAAAAATGACATCAAAAGGCCCTGTTTTTTTTACCCAAGAAAGGATAGGCAAAAATGGACACCCCTTTAAAATTATAAAATACCGTTCAATGTTTGTTGGTTCAGAAAAAAATGGCCCCCAACTCTCCTCCGATGGCGACCCAAGAATTACCCCTTTTGGCTTATTTATGCGAAAAACTAGGCTCGACGAAATACCACAATTTTTCAACGTCCTGAAAGGCGAAATGTCGCTCGTTGGGCCCCGCCCCGAACGCCAGTTTTATATCGATAAAATATTAGAATTTGCCCCACACTACAAACGCCTACTGAAAATAAAACCGGGCATAACTTCTTGGGGGCAAGTAAAATACGGCTATGCCGAAAACGTACAAGAGATGGTAGAACGAGTACATTACGATATTTTATATATCGAAAATATGTCGCTCTATTACGACTTTAAGATATTAATTCATACAGTTTTAATCGTACTTAAAAGAGATGGAAAATGAAACTTTACTTATACTTTAAAGACAGCCACCCAGCAGGAAAACTTATGTTTTTCTTATTCATAGTGCTAGTTTCATTAATTGTAACATTGCTGGTTACCATGCTAATTTCAATACCTCTTTTTGGAATATCTTTTACAGAAATTGCAGAGCACTCCGATGCTACAAATCCTGATAATTTGCCTTACCTAAAGTTTTTTCAAGGCATGCAATCTTTTGGGCTGTTTATTTTGCCCCCCATTTTGGCAGGTCTTCTATTTCATAAAAGTATTTTAGCCTACTTAAAGATTGATAAAATCCCCAAAATAGCTCCCCTTTTTCTTGCCATTGCAATTATTTTAGTTGCAATGCCAATTATAAATTATACTGCCCACCTAAATTCGTTGCTTAACCTTCCTGATTTTCTCTCGGGTTTAGAGCAGTCGATGAAAGCCGCAGAAGAATCTGCAAAAGTAATAACAGAAGCATTTTTAACGGTCGATACTACCGCAGGTTTACTTGTAAACCTGTTTATTATAGCAGTTCTACCAGCTATTGGCGAAGAATTTCTTTTTAGAGGTGTGCTACAGAAACATTTTACAGAATGGCTAAAAAATCCGCATATTGCCATTTGGCTTACGGCCTTTTTATTTAGTTTTATACATTTTCAATTTTATGGATTTTTGCCACGAATGCTTATGGGAGCACTTTTTGGGTATTTATTCTACTGGTCGGGCAACTTGTGGCTACCCATTTTGGCTCACTTTGTAAACAATGCCGCAGCCGTATTGGCATTCTACTTTTTACAGGGTACCGAATTGGCTAGCACAGCAGAAAATTTAGGCACAACAAGCTCCGATTTTTATTGGGTAGTACTAGCCACCTTAGCCATTTCTGGCTTATTATATTTATTTAGGAAAAATATAACAACATAGGTGATGAAATTGAAAGCAGGAATTACAATGCAGGAGGTCTTTTTCTTTTTAGTGCTGATAGGCTTATCAGTAGCTTTCTATAACCTGCTTTTACCCTTTATTACCGATATTTTCCTTACCACCATTTTAGTCCTACTTTTCCAACGACCGTTTCGTTTTTTTATGCGGAAGTTTAAACAAAAAAAGACCCTCGCCGCTGGGCTTACTTTAGTTTTTGTTTCAGTAGTTGTAGTTATACCATTAATTTTTATAGCCATAATGGTATCTAGCGAAGCCTCCGACATTTACCTAACAATAAAAGAGCATTGGCCTGCATTTCAGAAAAAACTAACCCAAGAAAATATCGAAACTTGGGCAAAAGGAATCCCGCTTATTGGCGAACATCTAGAAGGGGTTAAGGTCGAGAGTTTTAGAGATAAAATTAATGACCTTATTGGCATGCTCACTGAGTTTATAATGTACCTAATACAAAATACATTCATGGGATTTACCCATCTTTTAATCCACACTTTCGTGATATTATTTTTGATGTACTATATGCTTATTGATGGCGACAAACTCATCGAACGCATACAGTACCTTATCCCGCTTAACGACGAGGACGAGTCAGAACTGTTTACCAACCTGAAAAAAGTAACCGATGCCATTGTAATCAATACCTTTATGATTGGTGCTGCAGAAGGTACTTATGGCGGCTTACTATTTTACTTCTTGGGAGTGCCTTCGCCTGCATTTTGGGGCGTACTTATGGCAGCATTGTCAATAATACCGCTAGTGGGAGCAAATAGCATACTTTTCCCTGCAGGTGTTTTGTATCTGATTTTAGGTGACTATACCACAGGTACTCTTATACTTACGCTCGGTACGGGCGTTGTGCTGATTAACCAAAATGTAATTCGCCCTCGGCTCGATGGTAATAAAAGTGGTATGCACACCGCTGTAGTTTTTTTGGCAAGTATGGGTGGGTTAATCTGGATGGGTATTATTGGCTTCTTAGCAGGTCCACTTATTGCTGCCCTTTTTATTACTATCTGGGCACAGTTTGGGAAAAAATATCAACGCAAGTTGAAACGTTTTAATGCCGGGAAAAAAGAAGCTGAAAGTGAAATAAAAGCTCCTCCTTTGGAGTAACTTTAAAATATAAAAAATAAAATTATGAGGTCAAAATTAATTGCATTCTTACTCTGGTTTTTCTTGGGGTTCTTTTCTGCCCACCGCTTTTACACAGGAAAAATTACTTCCGGAATTATCTATTTTTTAACAGGGCAACTCCTTGGTATTGGCTGGATTATCGACCTATTTCTTATCGGTAATATGGTGGAGCAGTACAATACAAAATTAAAGCTAGATATTGTTAGCCAAGCCAATCGAACAAGTTATTAACTAATAAAAAAAACTTGTTTTTTAGCAATAATCTTATTTTATGTTCTTTAATTCATTAGATTTTGCCTTGTTTTTACCAATCGTATTTTTCTTGTATTGGTTCGCTACGAATAAGGATATTAAATTTCAGAATTTTTTAATAGTTGTTGCTAGTTACGTTTTCTATGGCTGGTGGGATTGGCGTTTTTTGTCATTAATTATATTTAGCAC
>CAMZKQ010000223.1 GCA_947311265.1 uncultured Chlorobiota bacterium
CTTACACTGCCAGGTATAGCGGGTATTGTACTTACAATTGGTATGTCGGTAGATGCCAACGTGCTTATTTTCGAGCGTATTAAAGAAGAATTAGCCTTAGGAAAAGGCTTAAAATTAGCTATAACAGACGGTTACAAACACGCCTACTCTGCAATTATTGATGCCAATATCACCACCCTTATTACAGGGATAATCCTATATATTTTTGGACATGGCCCAATTAAAGGTTTTGCAACAACACTCATTATTGGTATTCTAACATCGCTATTTTCAGCAATATTTATTACACGAATTATCTTTACAAGGTGGTTAGACAAAAATAAACAAATTTCATTTGCCACCAATCTGACTAAAAATGCTTTTAAAAACACCAAGATTGATTTTATCGGGAAAAGAAAAATTGCTTATGTAATTTCTGGTATAGTTATCTTAATAGGTATTGGATCGTTATTTACAAACGGACTTAACCAAGGGGTCGATTTCCTTGGCGGAAGAACTTATGTAGTAAGATTTGACAAAACTGTACAACCGCAAGAAATAAGCAAAAACTTGAAAGCCGTTTTTGGACATGCCCCAGAGGTAAAAACCTTTGGAGATGATAACCAAGTTAAAATCATTACAAAATACCTAATTGATAGCGACGATAAAGAAGCCGACAATATGGTTGAAGCTAAACTTTACGAAGGTTTGAAATCAATATTAGGTGCAGATGTTACAAAAGAGCAATTCTTAAAAAACAACAGAATGAGCTCGCAAAAAGTAGGGCCTACAATTGCCGACGATATTAAAACAGGGGCTTATTACGCAATAATATTCTCGCTTATTGGGATATTCTTGTACATCTTGCTTCGTTTTAGAAACTGGCAATATGGGCTTGGAGCTGTTGCAGCACTATTTCACGATGTACTCATTGTTATTGGGCTATTCTCCTTACTCTACAAATTTATGCCATTTAACATGGAAATAAACCAAGCCTTTATCGCAGCAATACTTACCGTTGTAGGCTACTCGGTAAACGATACGGTTGTTGTTTTCGATAGAATTAGAGAATTTCTAAACGAAAAAACAAGTGGTAATAAAGAAGAGGTTTATAATTCTTCCCTTAACAGCACTTTAAGTAGAACATTTAGTACCTCACTTAGTACATTCTTTGTACTTTTAGCTATCTTTATTTTTGGTGGTGAAGTCATTAGAGGTTTCGTATTTGCATTACTAATAGGTGTAGTTGCGGGTACATATTCATCACTCTTCATAGCAACACCTGTTGTGTTTGATACAAATAAAAGAGTAGAAGAAAAACCCGTAGAAAAAAATACGAAAAGAGATTATAAAGGGAAGAAAAAGCATAAAACAACTCCACAAGCATAATTCCCCAACTTGCTCTTCTTAGAGCATCATAAATAACTCTTATACCTAAAAAGGCTTCAATAAAATTATTGAAGCCTTTTTTTTGCACAAAATTTGAAATTCTTATTATCTTTGTATTTACTTACAAAAAGTAATTTTATTAAAAGTTAAAATTATGTGCTCAATTATTCTATTTATTAGCGGTGGAGAAATCTTTTTTATCCTATTTGCAATACTCATTCTTTTTGGTGCAAAACGTATCCCAGAAATGGCAAAAGGCTTAGGAAAAGGGCTTAAAGAATTTAGAAAAGTTACAAACGATATAAAAAAAGAAATCTCGGAAGAAACCGAAATCATAAAAGACTTAAACGAAATTAAAGACACTTTTAAGAAGTAAAGGTGGTATTTATAAACCACTTTAAAATAAATTGTATTTAGAAAAAAACTATGTCAAAAATAATTGCATTAGCCAACCAAAAAGGAGGCGTTGGGAAAACAACAACAGCTATAAATCTATCCGCAAGCCTTGCAGTACTAGACCAAAAGATACTTTTAATAGATATTGACCCACAAGCCAATGCCACATCAGGCACAGGTTTCGACCCCAAAAGCATTGATAAAAGCATCTACGAATGCTTAATTGACGGCGTAAACCCCCGTGAAGCAATTGTACAAACAAGCACAAAAGGCTTGCACCTATTACCATCGCATATCGACCTTGTAGGCGCCGAAATTGAAATGCTTAGCATGGAAAACCGAGAAACCATACTCAAACGCATTTTGCAAGATGTAAAAGAGGAGTACGATTATATCCTAATCGACTGCTCGCCATCTTTGGGTTTGCTTACATTAAATGCACTTACAGCAGCAGACTCTGTTGCAATACCTGTGCAATGCGAATATTTTGCACTCGAAGGCTTGGGCAAACTGCTCAATACCATACAAATGATACAAAGAGGGCTAAACCCTGAACTCGAAATAGAAGGCTTTGTACTTACAATGTACGACTCCCGCTTACGCTTATCCAACCACGTAGTGGCAGAGGTTCGCCAGCATTTTGAAGCCATGGTTTTTGAAACCATTATCCAGCGAAATGTAAAACTGAGCGAAGCACCAAGTTACGGGAAACCAGTAATAATGTACGATGTACACTCTAAGGGTGCAGTAAATTACCTTAATTTGGCAAAAGAATTATTGATTAGAAACCAGCCAAAAGAAGAGCAGGAAGAGGACGAAAAACAAGACAATTAATAAATTAAAAAAAATATGGCAAAAAAAAGCCCATTAGGAAGAGGTTTAGGTGCATTGATAAATGATGGTAAATATCAACAAAAACCAGTTGAAGAGGCCATTTCATCAGGAGCAGTTTCTGAAATTGAGATAGCCGCTATCGCAGTAAATCCGTTTCAGCCAAGAACTGAATTTGACCCAACTGCCTTGGCAGAACTCTCCGAGTCGATAAAACAACTCGGTATAATACAGCCAATTACAGTAAGGAAATTAGAACAAGGTAAATTTCAACTTATTTCTGGCGAGCGGCGATTTCGTGCATCAAAGTTAGCAGGGCTTACTAAAATAATTGCATTCGTTCGAGAGGCCAACGACCAAGAGATGCTAGAAATGGCATTAGTCGAAAATATCCAAAGGGAAAACTTAAATGCTATTGAAATTGCACTTTCCTACAAAAGGCTGATGGAGGAATGCAGTTTAACACAAGATAAAATGAGCGAAAGGGTAGGCAAAAAACGCTCTACAGTTTCCAACTATTTACGCCTATTGAATTTACCCCCAGAAGTACAAGCCGGTATTCAAAAACGAGAAATTACAATGGGACATGCTCGGGCATTAGTTAGCATTGAGTCGCAAGAACTTGCCATTACAATTTTTAACAAAGTTGTAACCGAGGCACTTTCGGTGCGGGATACAGAAAAATACATTAAGCAACTACTGAACGAGCAAGCACCAAAAACAAAAGAAAGTACAAGCCGTATTCCAGAGGCTTATAAAAATTTTACAAAAGAAATACAAGAATTTTTCCCTGGAAAGGTAGAAATTAAACGAAACAATGCAGGAAAAGGCAGCCTAAATATAACATTCAAATCTGATGCTGAATTTGAAAAAATACAAGCACTTCTAAACAAAATTAAGTAAATTTCTGTGCCATTTAAACTAATCATTACATTAATATTAGCACTAATTTCTCTAAATCTTGCTGCACAAAGAGACACAGTGGTGGTGGCAGGTAACGACACTATTTTTGTAAAAGATATTACAGGACAAAAAGATACAATAAATATAAATACCGACAGTAACCCAAAGAGAGCAGTGCTTTATTCAGCTATTTTGCCCGGCTTGGGGCAAGCATACAATCGAAAATACTGGAAAATCCCAATTGTCTATGGCACAATTGGAACAACACTATTTTTGGCAGACTATAATAACAAAAATTATAACCGTTTTTTAAACGCCTATATTGCTGAAACAGATAATGATACCACAACCATAAACCAGCTTAGTGCAATAGGGCTAGAGCAAATTAAATTTTATAAAAAAAAATACAAAAGAGATAGAGATTTATTCCTAATCGTTACTGGCGTACTATACATATTTAACTTAGTAGATGCTAGTGTTGATGCCCACTTTGCAGATTATGATGTCGGCGACGATTTATCATTACACATAGAGCCCTCAATAATGCCGCTGTGGGGCAAGCAAGAAAACGCCTACGGGCTTAGCCTCGCATTTAGGTTCTGACCCCTCTAAAAATAAAAAAACTAAACACTAAAAACATGAAAAATTCAATCTTGAAATTTTATATCATTCTTTTTGCACTTCTGTTTATTGCAAATACTGATACCACCGCCCAACGTTTCCGCTTAACCAAACTGGACACAACTAACTACACCGCACTCATGCAGCAACAAGAGTATATGGATAGCATGCTCAACCAGTGGTACATAAAACGGAGCATAAAAACAGGTAGCCTACTTACAGTTACAGGCGACTCTGCTATTCGGCATTTGCCCGATTCCGTTTATGAAGCACGGCTAAAAAATATTATTTCGCCAATCCCGATGACCTACAATCACCACGTGCAAACCTGGATAAATATGTACGTTGCCCGAAACCGAAGAACACCATACCTGATTGGCTTGTCAGAATATTATTTCCCTATTATAGAAGATATTTTCGACCAATACGACATACCACAAGAGCTAAAATATTTAGCAATTATAGAGTCTGCACTAAACCCAAAAGCACGCTCCCGTGCAGGAGCAGTAGGGCTTTGGCAATTTATTTACTCGACTGGTAAAATGTACCAACTCGAAATAAATTCCTATGTAGATGAACGCAGCGACCCCATTTTAGAAACCCATGCAGCAGCTCGATTTATGCAAGATTTGTATGGAATGTATGGCGACTGGACGCTCGTACTTGCAGCCTATAACTGTGGCCCTGGTAATGTAAATAAAGCCATTCGCCGTGCGGGCGGAAAAACTAATTTCTGGGAGATTTATAACTACCTACCAAGAGAAACACGAGGATATATCCCCGCATTTATTGCTGCCACTTACTTTATGACTTATTACCCAGACCACAATATCCAACCCATAAAAACAGAGCTAAGTTTGCAGACAGATACCCTTATGGTGGATAAAAAAGTACACCTAATGCAAATTGCCGAAGTACTCAATATTTCGGTTGATGAGTTACGCTACATGAACCCACAGTACAAAAGAGATATTGTCCCAGCCTACCCCGGGCGAGCTTACCCAATACGCCTACCAATAAAAAAAGCACTCGCATTTATTGATAATGCAGACTCTATTTATGCCTACAAAGACGAAGTCTTTTTTGATAAACGGTATGTAGCATTTCAGGCACCAGCAAAACGCAGATACTCTAAATACGATAAAAAACGAAAAGGCACGTCATACTCAGGAAAGCGGAGAAATTCCTATGTAAGGAGTAGCTATGAACCTATTTCGGTAAAAGGCAAAACTAAAATAGTTTATACTGTAAAAACAGGCGATACCTACGGATTTATTGCAAGTTGGTACAATGTACGGGTTTCGGATATTAAATACTGGAACAACGCCTATAGCAACCGACTAAAAACAGGTGAAAAATTAGCCATTTATGTACCCAAAAGTCGAAAGAATTATTATGCCCAGCTAAACAATCTTAACTTTGAACAAAAACAAGCGATAAAAGGCAAAAGAAAATCAAAATCCAAAGGCACAAAACAAATTACAAAACCAACGGATAACCGCTACGTTTGGTATAAGATA
>CAMZKQ010000224.1 GCA_947311265.1 uncultured Chlorobiota bacterium
AAGCTCAATTATTTCGATATGATTTTTTTTTACTGCCGCAATAAGTGGCGTAGTTTTTCCATAATTAGGAGTTAGGTTTACATCTGCCCCATTTTTTAGGAGTAGTTGTGTTATTTTTAAATGCCCATTTTCGGACGCAAGCATAAGGGGAGTTACGCCGTTTGAGTTTTTAGCATCAACCTTTGCCCCTGCTCTAAGCATAGCATCTACCGTTTTGTAATTGCCACTTTCGGAGGCATTTATAAGTCTTGTATCAAAAATTTGTGCTTTTAAAGCTTGGTTTAAACCAAAAAATAAGACTAAAATACCCAATAATTTAGGGACTCCAAAAGAATATATTTTCATATTTTTTTAGATAAAGGTAAACTTTTTTTAATATAGAACACAAAAAACATCAAAAATAGTATTTTTGCATAATATCCGAAATTTTTAAACTAAAAACATAAAATATAATGCAAGCACTTTCTATTCTTGATACAGTAGGCAATACGCCACTTGTAAAACTTCAAAACATTAGCCCAAATCCAGAGGTCGAAATATATGTAAAACTAGAGTTTATGAATCCTAGCGGAAGCGTAAAAGATCGAATTGTAAAACACATTATTGAAGACGCAGAAAAAACAGGGCAACTAAAACCCGGAGCAACAATTGTAGAAAACACATCGGGCAATACGGGGGCTGCAACCGCAATGATAGCTGCAATAAAAGGCTATAAAGCCATTTTAACCATGCCCGATAAAGTGAGCCTTGAAAAACAAAATGCACTAAAAGCACTAGGTGCAGAAATTGTAGTTTGCCCAACTTCGGCTGGCCCCCACGACCCCGACCACTACGTTAATACGGCACGCCGAATAGCCTCCGAAATCCCCAATAGCTTTATGATAAACCAGTACGATAATAAAAAAAATCCAGAAGCACATTACCTTTCAACAGGGCCTGAAATATGGCAACAAACCAACGGAGAAGTAACCCACTACGTGGCTTCTGGAAGTACAGGTGGAAGCATCTCTGGGGTAGGAAAATACCTAAAAGAGCAAAATCCAGACATAAAAATTGTAATGCCAGACCCTTTTGGCTCTATTTACTACGACTATTTTAAAACCGGAAAAATTATCGAACAAGGCGCCTGTACCTATCATGTAGAAGGCGTTGGCGAAGACCATATTGCCAAAGCAATGGACTTTACCGTAGTTGATAAAATGTACCAATTTAATGATAGTAACGCCTTTACAATGGCACGGAAATTAGCCAGAACAGAGGGCATTTTTGCTGGCGGAACAGGCGGTGCAAATGTATGGGGAGCAGTACAATTGGCAAAAGAAATTAAAGGAAAAGCAATTATTGTAACATTAATCCCAGATAATGGCGTTAAGTATATGACTAAAATATTTAACGACCAGTGGCTTAGCGAAAACAACATCGTGGCAGACTAAACTTTTAAAACCAGCCTTTAAACCAACTGCTTAAAATGCAAACAAAAGACATTAAAATAGTGCTGTGTTTATTGCTTGCATTTTTTGTAAGTTCGGGAACTTATGCCCAATTGCTAGCTAAAGCACAGCTTGAAAACACAAAAGTTTACGAAAACTTACTGGAGGCATTAGCCGAACCTGAAAAGGTATATCAACTAGAATTAAAAAATGCAAGCGAATTACCTGATGACATTTATAAACTAGTAAAACTACAAAGGCTTTATATTTTTGGCGGGCAAATTACTGGCTTGCCCAAAACAATTGGGCAACTCACTAATTTGCAAGAAATAATTATTGAAAAAACATTAATATCTTCCTTGCCTACAACAATAGGGGCTTTGCAAAACCTACAACTACTTTCGCTCAATAAAAATAAGCTAAAGTCAATACCGCCAGAAATTGGGCGGCTGGGGCAATTGAAATATTTTTATGCTTCGGAAAATAAAATTGCAAAAATCCCTGAGGAAATAGGGAGTTTACAAAACCTATTGACCTTAGATTTATCCTATAATAAACTCACCAAATTACCCAAAGAAATTGGGCGGCTAATTAGCCTTAATGAGCTTTATCTGGCAGGAAATCAGATATATACACTTCCTGATGAAATGATAAGTTTAAGTAACCTCGTCGAGCTTTATGCCGATGGAAATAAGCTGAAAAATTTAGCCACCTTCTTTTTTAGCTTACCCAATTTAAAGCATCTAGCACTATCAGGCAATCAAATTACTGAAATTCCAAGTGGAATTAAAGGCATGAAAAATATTGAAATACTTATCCTTTCGCAAAATAAAATTAGTATAGTTTCGCCAGAAATAGGCAAATTAAAACAGCTGAAAACCCTAACCCTTTCAGACAATCTATTGCTAAAAGTTCCCAAAGAAATTGGTAATTTGCCAAAACTAGAGGATTTGAATTTATACAATAATAAATTAACCGTAATTCCTGCCGAATTTGCCAACCTTAGCAATTTAAAAAGTATAGGTATTGGGGGCAATAATATAGCCATTCTGCCCGCAGGGCTAAATTCTGTAACTCGCTATTAAACAATAACTAAAAGAAAAAATAAAATTAGTGAAAAAAATACACCTTAAAACAGTAAGCAAACAAATCATAGCCGATACACTTACCCCCGTGAGTATCTATATGCGAGTTCGAGATAAATTCCCCCGCACATTACTGCTTGAAAGTTCTGATTTTCAGGGAAGTAACAATAGTATTTCTTATATTTGTATGCTGCCAATAGCTGGCTTTGAAGTACAAAATGCTGACATTTTAGAAACCTTCCCCGACGGAACACTCAATAATTACCATGCCCAAAACCCACAAGAAATCCCCCAACTTCTATCCAACTTTGTAAAACGATTTAAAATTGAAGGCAAATCAGAAAATGCAGGGCTTTTTGGCTACTCTGCCTACTCGGCAATAAAATATTTTGAAGATATTAAGTTAAAAAACAAGGGCGATATTCCGGATATGCTTTATCACTTCTATCGCTATGTAATTCGCTTCGACCACTTTAATAATAAACTCGAAATTATTGAGTTTTTGCATAATAACCAAGAAAGCAAACTCCCTGAAATTGAACTACTAATTACAAAGCAAGCCTTTAATTTTTTCGCTTTTAGCCAAAAAAACAAAGAAAAAAAACATATTTCCGACCAGCGGTATTTGGAAATGGTAAAGCTCGGGAAAAAACATTGCCGCCGTGGCGATGTATTCCAAATTGTACTCTCTCGCCGCTTTTCGCAAGCATTTACTGGCGACGATTTTACCGTTTACAGGGCGTTGAGGCACATTAACCCCTCGCCGTATTTATTTTATTTCGATTATGGCTCTTTTAAGCTATTTGGCTCATCGCCCGAAGCACAAATTGTTGTGCAGAACGGCAAAGCCGTATTAAACCCTATTGCAGGTACTGCAAAACGAGGGGCAAATGCCACCGAAGATGCCAAAAATGCCAACCAGCTTGCCAACGATAGTAAAGAAAATGCCGAGCATGTAATGCTTGTCGATTTGGCACGCAACGATATAAGCAAAAGCACCACAGATGTTAAGGTCGAAGTATTTAGGGAGCTACAATACTATAGCCATCTAATTCATTTGGTATCAAAAGTATCTGGGCAACTAAAAAAAAACATTGAGGCTATACGAGTAATGGCAGACACCTTCCCGGCTGGCACGCTATCAGGAGCACCCAAGCACCGGGCAATGATGCTTATAGACCAGTACGAAAATGAAACCCGAGGGTATTATGCCGGAGCAATTGGCTTTATTGGGCTAAATGGCGATATAAACCATGCCATTATGATACGCACATTTATGAGCAAAAAGAATAGGCTACACTACCAAGCTGGTGCAGGTATTGTAGATAAATCTATCCCTGAAAATGAGTTGCAAGAAGTGGTAAACAAATTAGCTGCCCTCAGAAAAGCAATTGAACTTGCAGAAACGCTTTAAAATAAACACTTACCCAAAACATTAGCTATTTCATAAAATAAATTTGTAGATTAAAGCATCTTTATATATGTTTAGCTTTTATACAAATATCTAAACATTTATTAACTTACTAATTATTTTTTATGAACAAAAAATTACTTACTTACGGAGTAGTATTAGTATTTGCTGCAGGAACGCTTATTGCCAGTAGCGGCGGAAGAATAGAAGACTCCAGAACAAGCTCCCCTCTTGATGGGCAAAACTGCACGGCTTGCCACGCCTCAACAGCACAAACCGCATCTGGCTGGATTAGCACAAATATACCAGCAGAGGGGTATGTGGCTGGGGAAACTTATACCATAACTGCTACTGGTACACATGCAGGAGTTGGCAAATTTGGGTTTCAGCTTACCGCTGAAACAGCTTTGGTAAAAGCCGGCACTTTTATAATTACAGATGCCGCAAGAATGCAGCTAATAAATACTGGCGATGCAGTAACACACACCTCTGCTGGGCACGTTGTTACCAATGATGGCAACTCTTGGAGCATGGACTGGACTGCCCCAACGGCAGGTACTGGCGAAGTTAAATTTTATGCCGCATTTAATGCCGCCAACGGCAATGGTAGCAACGATCCTGGCGACCAAATTTACCTAGAAAATATTACAGTACAAGAAAACAATGTAGGCATCAGCACCCTAGCGGCAAGCTCCTTTACAGTTTCGCCAAACCCAGCTACAGACTTTATTTCAATTAGCTCCGATTTAAAAATTGAGCAGGTTCAAATACTTACCATCGCAGGGAAATTAGTAAAAACAATTTCAACTTCTGATTTCTCTAATATAAAGGTGTCCGATCTCACCAAAGGCAATTACCTCTTAGTAATATCTTCGGGTAAAGAAAAGGTATCTAAAAAAATTGTAATCTACTAAAACTAAAACACAATGAATAAA
>CAMZKQ010000225.1 GCA_947311265.1 uncultured Chlorobiota bacterium
ACGCCTATCGGGTGAAGAAATTTATTGGCTCGTATGCCGCAGCAATGGGCGGGGTAGATGCTATTATTTTTACTGGCGGAATAGGCGAAAATTCTGCCGAATTAAGAGCCGCTATTTGCGAGCAAATGGAGTTTTTGGGTTTAGATTTTGATATGAAAAAAAATAGCACAACTGGCGGTGCCAGAATTGTTAGTGCCGATAAATCAAAAGTAAAAGTAATGATTATTCCAACAGATGAAGAGCTAGTGATTGCTAACGATACCAAAGAAATAGTTTTGGCAATGTAGCAAATTTCTGTATTTTTGAAAAAACAAATAAATGGAAGAGGGCTATAATGGAGTTTTAAACGAAATTGAAAATTTAATAGCCTAAAAATAAAGTGGCATGATAATTAAAAAAGGACTTCTAAAAACCTCTAAACACCTATATTTTATAGGTATTGCAGGAGCTGGTATGAGTGCAATTGCACAATACTTGGCAGGAAGTAATTACCTAATTTCTGGCTCGGATAGGCAATTTACAATGCCAACAAAAGTGCAAGGACAGCTGGAAAAAGAGGGCATAAATTGCTTCCCACAAGATTGCTCTGGGCTTTCGCCAGATATTGATGCCGTAATTGTTTCTACCGCCATAGAACCCACAGTCCCCGAGTATAAAAAAGCCGTAGAAATGGGCATTCCTATTGTGATGCGTTCCGATTTATTAGCCGAAATTTGCCTTAGTAAAAAGACCATTGCAGTAGCTGGCACATCAGGGAAATCAACCGTTGCGGCTATGATTTTTCAAATTATGAATTATGCTGGTTTGCAGCCTTCGCTTATCACAGGTGCAGGGCTGGTGGCCTTGCAGCACAAAGGGAAAATAGGCAATGCCGTTGCCGGCAAAGGCGAACACCTTATAATAGAAGCCGATGAATCCGATGGCTCGCTGGTAAACTATCAGCCAGATACAGGAATTATTTTGAATATTGATAAGGACCACAAAGAAATTTCCGAACTCTTAGCTATTTTTGAGGCGTTTAAGCAGAATATCCAGAAAAAAATAATTGTAAATCAGGATTGTGTAAGAAGTAAATTATTTTCGGTAGCTACAGAAAATGATTTTGGTAAAGCTACGCCTTTTGAAGGTCGGGATTTTAAGCAAACTAATTTTTCGATTACTTTTATAATAAATGAGGTGCTTTTTGAGCTTTCTTGCCCGGGGGAACATAGCATGGCTAATGCCATGGCGGCAATTGCCGCTTCTGGTGTGGAGTTAAAAATGGCTGCCAAGGCACTTATAAATTATCAAGGCATTTACCGAAGACATCAGATTATTGGCACTAAGAATGGGGTTACAGTAATTGATGATTATGCCCACAATCCTGCAAAATTAGCCGCCTCTATGCGGGCTTGCAGTTTAGAGGGTAGGCGTTTAATTACTTGGTTTCAGCCACATGGTTTTGGCCCCACACGCTTTTTGCGTAATGATTTTGTCAGGGAAATTTGCCACGCTTTGCGAACTGGCGACGAAATTTGGATGTCCGAAATTTACTATGCAGGCGGGACGACCAAGAAAGATATTTCGGCAAATGATTTAATTCAGGATATAAGAAACAATAAAAAAACGGCGTTTTTTACTGCCCAGCGGGCAGATTTTCCAATACAAGTAAAATCTAAACTAAGAGCTGGTGATATAATTTTAATAACCGGAGCAAGGGACCCTAGCTTGGGGAATTTTGCCGAATTGGTGTTTCAGTCGGTTTAGAGGTATTTGCTTTTAGGTTTATTTCATTAGTTAGTCAATAATATGCTCAATAGAAATACCTTCGGCCTCGGCCTTGTAGTTACGGACTATCCGGTGGCGAAGAATCGGTAGTGCAACTGCTTTTACGTCTTCAATATCTGGGGTATATTTTCCGGATATTGCGGCATGTGCTTTTGCTGCAACGACTAAGTATTGTGATGCCCGAGGCCCTGCACCCCACTCCAAATATTTATTTGTAAGTTCGTGTGCATGCTCGGTATTTGGGCGTGTTTTTACGGCTAATTTTACCGCATAGTTGAGTACATTATCGTTGATTTTTATCCTTCGGATAAGTTCTTGAAAATAAATAATTTGTTCGCCAGTTACCACGTTTTCCAGCTTTACATTTTGTGGTTGGGTGGTGTTTCTTACAATTGTAAGTTCGTCTTCTAGTTTAGGGTAATCTAGCCAAATATTAAACATGAAACGGTCTAGCTGTGCCTCTGGTAATGGGTAAGTTCCCTCCTGCTCTATTGGATTTTGGGTGGCCAATACAAAAAACGGTTTTGGCAACGGATAGTTTACCCCTGCGGCAGTAATGCGTTTCTCTTGCATGGCTTCCAGTAGGGCAGCTTGGGTTTTTGGGGGTGTTCTGTTAATTTCATCGGCAAGTACAATGTTTGCAAAAAGAGGCCCTTTTATAAATTGAAATTCTCGCTTTTCATTCAGAATTTCAGACCCAACAATGTCCGAAGGCATTAAATCGGGGGTGAATTGGATACGCTTGTATTCTAAGCCTAGTACTTCTGCCAAGGTGTTTACTAGCAGTGTTTTAGCTAATCCAGGAACGCCAATCAATAGGCAATGACCGCCACTAAATATAGTAATAAGCACTTCTTTTACGATTTTATCTTGCCCAAAAATAACTTTTGTTACCTCGCCTGAAAACTTTTCGTATATCTCTTTTAGAGCATCAACTGCTTCTGCATCGTTATTGTAATTCATTGTATAGTAGTGTCTTGGTATAATTTAAAATTCGGTACTCAACCAGCCTTTATATTTATATTTACAGCTGTGGTAGGATTTGTCAATTTTCATGTAAGTCGTGGCTTGTTTTTCCTTAATCCAGCGACTGACTTCTTTTTCTTTCTTTTTTTCTAATGCCATATCGCTAATTAGCTGATAATCTGTATTTAGGCTCGAAATATGGGCTTTTGTTTTTGATTTTACGGTAATGATTTTGTACTCCTCTTTTCCTTTACTATTTTTTGTTACGAAAGGGCTTGAGATTTCTGCAACTTTAAGATTTTTAACCACATAATTGGTGGTGGGTTCAATTTGGCTACTTTCAAAACTGGAGGTACCTGTCCTTGGGTTTACATATACGCCACCGCTATATTTTGATTTTTCGTCTTCCGAAAATGCCCTTGCAGCCTTTTCAAAGGTAATATCTCCGGCACGGATTGCTTTGGCAATACTGTCTAATTTGCTTTTTGCTCGGGCTTTTTCTTCGGGCTGTACTTTGGGGATAATTAAGATGTGCCGCAACCTTACTCGTTCGCCTTTTCTTTCGACAAACTGAATCAGGTGGAAGCCAAAATCGGTTTCAACAATATCCGAAAGTTCGCCTTTTGTTCTAAGGCTAAATCCTGCTTCGGCAAACTCGGGTACGAGTTCGTTGCGTGCAACGAAGCCTAGGTCGCCGCCTTTAATGGCTGATGCTACATCTTCGGAATAAATGGTGGCTTTGGTTTCAAAATCTGCACCATCAACAATTTCTTTACGTAGTTTTTTGAGTTTATTTCTGTAATATTCTCGTTCCTCATCTTTAATTTTAGGCACAATTACTATTTGAGAAATTTCTACCTGCGACTCCACCAGTGGCAAGCTATCCTTTGGTATTTTACGGAAAAATTTCCGCACATTAGATGGGCTTATTAGTATGCCCGATGTGATTTGCCCTTGCATTTGTTGGGTTAGCATTTGGTCCCGGATAATGCTTCTAAAGTCATTTTTTATTTCAGGAACTGTTTTATGGAAGTAGGCTTCCATTTTATCTTGCCCGCCCATTTGCTTTATAAACATTGATATTCTGCGGTTTAACTCGCCTTCTACCTGCTTTTCAGAAACTTCTAAGCTGTCTATTTTTGCTTGATTGAGCAGTAGCGATTGAAATAAAAGCTCTTCAAAAATAGTGCAGCGCATATCACCGCCAAGGTTAATACCCCGTGCTTTGTATTGTGCTTCTTGGCTTCGTACATCAGATTCTAAAATAATATTCTTGCCAATAACGGCAATTACCTTGTCGATAGAAACTGGCTCCTGTGCTTGCACCGAAAAAAAGAGGAGTATGCTAGCTAGTGTGCTTAAAATTGTTTTTTCAAGTTTTTTAATTTAAGTTAAGGTATAAAATCTATATTATTTTTACGAAACCTTGTGAAATGAGTGTGCTCTATTTTTTATTTCCGAACCGCTTAATTTGTTTGTGGTCTTCGGCATTATTTATTATATTTTTTTCGAGTTCTTCAATCAAACTCAATTTACGCTTGTTTAGTAGTACGCTTCCAATTTGTTCTTTTACAAAAATCAGTGGGCGAACTTGCCCCCGAAGCCTATAATCGCTAATTTTTACGAGGTAGTAAAAATTATCGTCTTCAAATTTTAAGACTTTTGCAGATTTTATTAGTTTTTCAGGGTTTTTAATTTTTGAGGGCAATAGATTTGATATTTCAGAGAACATAATCCAACTGCCAGAAAAATCATCATAGATACCTTCAAATTCTGTACAAAAGGCTTTGAGTTTTTTTGTATCCTCTTCATCTTCTGAGTTTAACATTTTTTTGGCTTCGCCAATCTTGTCCACTGTTTTGGGTAGTTTTACAAACTCTGCAATGACGGCTTCACGGTTTATTTTAAAGCTTTCCGAGTTTTTTTTATAGTATTCTTCAATTTCAGAATTGGTAATTGTGGTGTCTAGCTTTTGTTTTAGGAACTCTTGTTTATACCTGTAAATCAACAAAGAAGCTCGGTAGTCTTCAACATTTCGCTCAATATCCTTTTGCCTTTCGGGCAAATTAATTTCGGCTTTATTTAGTAGCAGTTGCTTTTTAATCCATAACTCTATCGTGTTTTGAGTGATAGCAAGGCTGTCTTCTGGGCTCATGTTTTTGGTAAGCCCTGTTTCCAAATCCTCAAAATAAAGGGTTTTATCGAAAACCTGAACAATAGGCTGCTTGCCCTCGTGGCTCTCTCCGGAAGAACAGGCAACAAGTAGTACTGCTAATAGAGC
>CAMZKQ010000226.1 GCA_947311265.1 uncultured Chlorobiota bacterium
GGGTTTAAATATTTTGCCAAGTTTTTGGCTGTGGCGGTGGTAGTTGTAAGCAATAAACCTGCTCCAATAAGTGCTAATCCTTTTTTTAATTTGTCCATTTTTAGAGAAATTTAGAGGTTAAAAATAATGTTTTTGCAAATATACGAAAAAAATTTTGGTTTAATTGTTTCAAAATGGTTATTTGGGGTTAGCTATAACTTGGCAATTGCCGGATACTCGCAAAGCCCCACAGCGGGGTCATTAAATTTTGAAATTATAGGCGGCATTATCGGGCAAATGATTTACACTTTTTCGGACAACCTCTGGGCATTCAGCCCCAGCGAGCCGTTCAACTGGGACGCAGGACTCAACACCCTTTCCACGCAGTTTATTGACAATGATGGCAATACGCTGGATATTGATGTACAGTTCAACTTTACCACTACCTCAATCTTCAGAAATAGAAGAACTGTAATTTCAGTATATCCAAATCCTACAAAAGGACTATTTCAATTTACGGTTTTAGAAGATAATATTCAAACCATAACAGTTTCGACACTTACTGGCAAAATTATATTTAACCAAGATGTAAGCAGGCAAAAGGGCATACAGTTGATATATCAAATTTCGATAATGGACTCTATTTTATTCATACACAGGCTGCTAATGGAGAGCATACTTGCTCAAAAATAATAAAGCATTAAATAAGTCTGCTCTAAAAAGCGAAGGTTTTAATATAATTGACTTCTAATTAGCTAACTTAAAAGTTCAAGCCTTCGCTATATACTCCTCCTTTTTAGGAGAGTAATATTTAAGAAAATTAAGAATTAAAACTTTATATTGTTAAAATATAAAGTTTTTTTCTTGGGAAAAAGTACCGTTTAGATATTTTTAGCCAAATAGACTTATAAAAATTAGAAAATTACTATTTTTGCACATTCAAAACGGACAAAAATAAACCATGCAATATATCGAAGCAGTACATACCGAAAAAGCAAAATATAAATCGGTTTTCCTTGCCGGAGGAATTACCAACTGCCCCAATTGGCAAAAAGAAGTTGCCGATGCACTGCAAAGCTTAGACGTTTCCGTTTTTAACCCACGAAGGGCAGATTTCCCGATAGGCGACAATACCGAATCCGAAGCACAAATAGTTTGGGAATTTGAAAGGCTAAGGGAAGCAGATGTACTGATTTTTTGGTTTTCTGCCGCCACGCTCTGTCCCATAACACTTTTTGAATACGGAGCAGCTTTGGAACGAAAACAAAAAATCGTGCTGGGTATTCACCCGGATTACAAACGAAAAATTGATATTGAAGTGCAGACTTCGCTCATGCGAAAAGAAATTAAAATAAGCTATTCGGTGCAGGATATGATAACAGAATTATTGGAAATTTTTTAAGTATGACCAAAGAAGAAAAAATAAGTAAACCCGTAGGGCTATTCTAATTGCTTAAAGATTCGTGTAAGATACTGTTAATAAGGTAATTGTTGATAGCTACAAATAGAAGTAATTTTTTACAGGGGCTTAAAATAAAAATATAAAAAAGCAAAGTTAGCTTTGCACAACACATAAAAAAATGTCAGAAAATTCAGCAAAAGGATACTTAGATATGCAGCTCCTGCGGTTCACCACCGCTGGCAGCGTGGACGACGGAAAAAGCACCCTCATCGGGCGGCTCCTGTACGACAGCAAATCTATCTTTGAAGACCAAATAGAAGCCATCGAAAAAACCAGCAAACGCCGAGGCGATGGTGGCGAAGAAGGCGTAAACCTCGCCCTGCTCACCGACGGGCTGCGTGCCGAGCGAGAGCAAGGCATCACCATCGACGTGGCATACAGGTACTTTGCCACGCCAAAACGTAAATTCATTATCGCCGATACCCCCGGGCATATCCAGTACACCCGCAACATGGTAACCGGCGCGTCCACCGCCAACTTGGCAATAATCCTCATTGATGCCCGCAACGGCGTTATTGAGCAAACGCTCCGCCACAGCTACATTGCCTCGCTGCTGCGGATACCGCATATTGCAGTCTGTATCAATAAGATGGACTTGGAAAATTACAGCGAAGAGGTCTATGAAAAAATCCGAAAGGAATTTTTGGATTTTGCCCCGAAACTCAAACTTACCGATATTCATTTTATCCCCATAAGTGCTTTGAAGGGCGACAATGTAGTCAAAAAATCCAAAAATATGGATTGGTACACCGGAGAAACCCTCATGCAGCTGCTCGAAACCATTCCGCTCGATAAAGATTTGAACCACAGCGACGCACGATTTCCCGTGCAGTATGTCGTCCGCCCGCAGACGGCAGAATTTCCCGACTACCGAGGCTATGCGGGGCGTATCGAAAGCGGCGAATTTAAAGTCGGCGATGAGATAACGGCTTTGCCGTCAGGACTTTCGTCCAAAATAAAAAGTATAGATACGCTGGGCGAAAACCTCAAATCGGCACATACCCCTCAATCGGTAACTATCACTATTGAAGATAATATTGATATTAGCCGTGGCGACATGATTGTAAAAAAAGGGAATGAACCTACTGTATCACAAGATGTTACAGCAATGGTAAGCTGGTTCAACAGCCGCCCGCTTGCCCTGCGTGGCAAGTACGCCTTGAAGCACAACACAAACGATGTACGCTGCATGATAAAATCTGTAGATTTTAAAATTGACGTAAATACATTAGAGCAAAACAAAGAGGATAAAACCTTGAATATGAATGATATAGCACAAATATCACTCCGAACAACCAAGCCTCTTTTTTACGATTCGTACAGCAAGAACCGCCTTACGGGAAGTTTTATTTTGATTGACGAAGGCACTAACGAAACGGTCGGGGCCGGTATGATTGTGTAATTAGCCCTTGTTATATTGGGGCATTTTGTTGGCTAGGTTCATTTATCCTAAAAAAATCTAAAATAAAACAAATCCAAAAAATAGCTTAACTTTGTAATCTAAAACAAAAAAAGATGAGCAATCTGCAAAATACTCCCGTTTTTATTAACCCTTTTACCGACTTTGGGTTCAAAAAAATATTTGGCGAAGAAGCTAATAAAGACCTACTTATAGA
>CAMZKQ010000227.1 GCA_947311265.1 uncultured Chlorobiota bacterium
CCCTACAACTCACCGCCACTACCGAAGCAGGAAGTAGCTTACCAGCTTGGCTAACATTCAATACCCAAACGCAAACTTTCTCGGGTACGCCAAGCCTTAGCGAAATACTGAATATAAAAGTTACCGCCACTGACGATTTAGGTGCATTTGCCTCCGATATTTTTACACTTACTGTTGAAAATACTGTAGGCGTAAAAGGCTTACACAGTACCTACATCAACATATACCCCAACCCTACAGAAGATTACTTTTACCTTACTGTAGGCAGCGAAATTTCGAGTTACAGCATCAAAGTATTCTCCGTTTCCGGAAAAGAAGTAAGAAATTTTAACACCATTAAAAATACAACAACACAAAAAATTGACCTTTCAGGAATTGCCAAAGGCATTTATTTCATGGAAATAAACCTTGATGGGAAATTTAAAGTACACAAAAAGGTGGTTCTAAAATAAGGTGCAAATTTTTATTTTCATGTTTTATAAATTTGGCTTACCAAAGGTTTCTTTTTCTACCTTTGAAAAGGGCTGGAATTGTTTTATATTTGCAGTCTTATTTTTCAGTACCTACAAATAACTCCAAATTTATAAAACATGAAAATTAAATACAGTTTATTATTTCTGATATTTACAGCCACAATTTATAGCACGCCACTATATTCGCAGCAATTATATAAGGTGTATTTTTCAGATAAAGATGGTGTACAATTTTCGCCTTACCAATATTTCGATGCCAAGGCAATTGAACGCCGACTTAACTCTGGCATTTCCATTTATCAAAAATCCGATTTTCCTTTGCGGGAAGACTATGTAGCTAAAATTTCGGCAATTACAGGCAAAAATAACTTTAAAATCCGTTGGTTTAACCTCGTTTTTACAGAAGCCACCCCAGAGCAGCTTGCCGAAATATCAAAGCTCCCCTTTGTTGTAAAAATTGAACAATCAATTTTGCAAACCCAACCTGCTAGTACAAACTACAGTACCGACTTAACTCCGGGGGAGGAGCGTCTGCTCAAAAATCAGATTTTGCATTTACAAGGCAATTTATTTCATGATGCCAATATAAAAGGGCAAGGCATACGTATTGCCGTATTCGATGCAGGTTTTCCTCAGACCAATACTAGCCCCGCTTTTGAGCATATCCGAAAAAATAATAGGATTATTAAGACTTACGATTTTGCAAAAAATAAAGAATTTGTGTATGCACACAATGCCCACGGCACTATGGTACTCTCTTGCATTGCAGGAATTGCCGACGGCAAGCCGATAGGCCTAGCCACCGAAGCCGAATTTTTATTGGCACGCACAGAAGTGGCTACCGAGCCATTTTCGGAAGAAAAGAACTGGCTAGCAGCGGCTCAATGGGCAGATAAAAATGGGGCAGACATTATCAATAGCTCCTTAGGTTACACTTACCACCGCTATTTTACTTGGCAAATGGACGGAAAAATTAGCCTTGTAGCAAGAGCTGCCAACATGGCGGCATCAAAAGGCATATTGGTGGTAAATGCCATGGGCAACGATGGCAGCGGCGACTAGAAAGTACTTGGCACACCTGCCGATGCCGATAGCATAATAAGCGTTGGTGGGATAGACCCAAAAACATATTTCCACCAATCATTTAGTTCTTTTGGTCCTACTTCCGATATGCGAATGAAGCCTAATATTTCTGCATTTTCAACAGCTATTGTTGCTGGGAAAGATAAGCTAAAAAAAGCACAAGGCACTTCTTTTTCATCGCCACTTACTGCGGGTTTTGCGGCTTGTGCTTGGCAAACCATGCGTAAAAAAAATAGCTCTACAACAAATATGGAAGTTTTTACTGCCCTCCAAAAATCAGCAAATTTATACCCCTATTTCGATTATGCACACGGCTATGGCATACCACAAGCCTCTTATTTTTTAACTGGCAAAAAAGAAGTAGAGCCTACTTTTAGTTTTGAACGAACTGGCGATACTGTTAATATCAAAGCAAAATCGAATTATATAAAGACGGCGGGAAAAGATAGGCGAAACTACCTTTTTGTTCATGTTGTTGATTCTAAAAATAAGATTCTAAAATACTGGATGGTGGAGGTTTTCCAAGAAGATGCTTTTTCTATTGATTTAGTCAATTTCCCGAGAGGTGAAAAAATACAAGCTCACTTTCAGTCTTACACCAATTCGTTTGAAATTAAGTAACTAAAGTTTAGGAGTTGTTAATATATTAATAATAAGGGTATTACAAGAAAAATCAAAACCTGTTAATTGCATGGTAATCAATAGAATAGAAATGTGAAAAAATTGCATAATTAAATATAAATTACTTAAAAAAACTCATCTAACTTGGTTTTGTATTCATATTTTAAAAATAGGGGGTCTATTTTTCTGCAAAAGCCAATAATGAGTCCGGTCTAAAAACTGTAAATGAGCAAGTTGCAGATGTTAAATAATATTTTTTAAGGAAACTCAAGTATTTTTCATAAAATCAATTTTCTAACTTTAATTAATATTTAATCTACTATAAATTACATTATTTTTTATTTCTTTGTACCCAAGGAACTTAAACTAATATAACAAATGGAAAACTTACTAGCCAAAACTCTTGCCCACAGGGGCATGACAGGTAGCCAATTGGCTGAAAAGGTAAAGGTGAATAGAAATACAATACAATCTATCAGTACGAAGGAGTTTATACCTAGTATTAGCTTAGCATTGCGAATAGCACAAGAGCTAAAAACAGATGTAGAGGAAATATTTCAGCTCGAAGAGCATGAATATCCAGAGCCTTAATGAAGCCCGGTCTAAAAACAAAAAAAAGAGTAATTAGCCACCCTGCGAGTTTTGTAACTAACTGGTTTTCAGTAGCTGATTTTGCGTATTTTGCAAACATACCAGACTAAGTTCATTAATTTTTAACAAAATTAATTTTTTTTTTGTACCTTTGTTTTTATCACTTAAACACTTAGGTTTATAACTATGGCTTTTTTTTCAGGATTACGAGGATTTAGGATACCATCGCATAGGCAATTTGACTATCGCCCAGTATTTTATGATGAGCGAAAGGAGAAACTCTCCGCTAAAATAAAAAAGCAAGAAGAGCTAGATATTAAAATTGAATCTGGCGAATATACACCCAACGTTAAAGGGAAAATTAAGGAATATTATAATAAGTCGCCTCGGCGAAAGCAAGTTCGCTCGTCTAATATTCGCTTAGTTATTTTTATTGTAGTTCTTTCTTTTGGGGCGTACTATTTCCTTAATAATGAAATTTCAGCCCTCTTAGGGTTTTAAGTTTGACCTAGCAACTCTATTGCTTTTTCTTTTACAATGGTTTAATTATCTTCTTTTAAATCTTCAATTACAAAAACATTTTTTTTTATTTTAGCTTTAAAGTTTGTTTCAGTAACGTTGAGTATCATTTCTCGCCTATCTGTTATTATGTTTTTAACGTAAGGGATTTTCACACCTTTTGTGCCTGGCACTTCTCTATAATCTGAAAAGAAAACCACTTTATCGACTTCTTTGCCGCTACTATTGCTTAGAAATTCGGTGCGTATATGCAGTTTTGTTTTAGCATCAAAATAATCAAACTGCTGCTTGCCCGATGGCATTGTTGCTTTTACCGAATAAAAGGTTTGTCCCTCTTCGGTAAATCGCCCAATAATTTCTGTTTCGGTGCTATCAGCAAAATAATTGTAGGCATCAAAAGGTTTGCTAAGTGCAATCACTTCCTGTAAATCAGCTCCGGTAAGTTCTCTTTTACCTTCGGCAGTTTCTAAGGTGGCTCTGCTGCCATCGAATACTTTTTTTTCTATCAGGATTTTCTTTATCGTATCAATTACAATTTTTTCAAATTTAGTGCCATTACTGGTAAATCCTACTTTAACAGGCTTTAGAAAGTAGGAGGCGGAGTCCAAATATAGCCAAAGTTCGGAGCTAAATTTTTCTTTTTTCCGGTAAGTGGTCATTTTTACAGGGTAGGTTTTCCCTTCTGATTTATAAGTGCCCTCTGCCTTTATTATTTGCCCTTTTTTTGAGATTTCGGTGGAATTTACAGTATTAAAAAAAGAGTTTGCAATTCTTTTAGGACCAAATCCTTTTTTTATAATTTCCACAATGGTATCATTTTTTAGGGTATAAATATCGGCATGGTCAGTCATTTTAAGTAGTTCGTTAAACCAAATATCTAAGTTGCCTTTTATTACGGTTAGCATTTTTGATTTTTCAAAATTATCGGTCATAAATGCTGTTAGCTCTTCGGGCTCTGCAAATTTTAATTTTTCGCTATAGTCAGAAAAGAAGTTCTGTTTTAGTTTATTTTTCCAGATATAATCAAGCATAATACTTAATTCGTTGGGGCGAAGTAAATCATTAAGAAACTCTTGGTTTAGGGAATTTCCAGTATTTTTCAATAGGGCTTCTGCAATAGGGGCATTCAAAAATGATTTTTTTATCTCAAATGCTGCGTTTACTGCCTCGGCCAATTTATCTGCTTTGCAGGAAGCTTGCATCGTCCAGACTGCCGTTGATGTGCAAGCCAATATCTCGGACGAGCAGTTTTGTGCCAAGTTGTAACTGCCGCCCAACTCGGTAAAGAAGTAGCCTGTATTGGGGTGTCCAAAGGTACTACTTCCCAGTGTGGTAATTGCTAATTTTTCGGGATTTAGCGTGCCTACTTTTAGGCTTACTGTGGCAAAATCACAGTTATCAATGTATTTTTTATCGTCCTTATGAAAAAAGTAAATAGCATCTTCCTGTAAAGGGAGGTTTTTAATTTTCTTAAATTTTCGTGATTTTTTTTTACCTAAATTCTGAAAATAAATTTCGGCTTTTTCAAAAACCTCTTTTGCGGGGGCATTGGTTATTACCACGATGTGCTTGGGCGAATTACGCATAAATTGGTTATAGTAGCGCTTACAGTCTTCTTGGTAGATTAAATTTATAGAGTCGCCCAGTATTTTCCCATTGCAAAAATGCCCTTTTTCGTAAACCGAACTTATCGCTTTTATGGCTGTTAGTTCTGGCTCGCCTCGTAGCTGTTGGGATTTTATGAGTTTCTGCTTAAACTTTTTCAGCAATTTTTTATCAAACCGAGGTTGCTGTAGCGGAATCATCATTGTAAGAAAAATGCTATCGAAGTTACTCCCTGACGAAAGGGTTATTAGTGAGTTTTCGAGGCTCGAAATTAGAATGCCTTTTTCGTTCACCCAGTTTTTATAGAGGATTGGTGCTAGCGTATCTGTGCCTTCGCACAGTAGTTGCCCGGTTAGCTTTGCCAGCTGCACTTTGCTTTCTATTTGGGCTGGATTGGGGTGAAAAAACAGCCTACAAAAAGTGGCATCGTTCATTTTATTTTCGATACAAGTTACTGCTACTCCGCTTTTTGTAGTGTATGTTTTGGCTTCCGATAGGGCGACAAGAATCTGCTCTGTTTGTGAGAAAACAGGTCGGAAAAATAATATCAGCGAAAGCATTACAAGTATTTTTTTCAAGGTGTTATCTAAATCCGTTGCGTTGCGTATTTTTCATTTTATTGATAATGACTTTTGTCTTTTTTCCGTTTTTGTATTGGGCTTCATAGGTAACTTTCCCTTGGCGGTCGTAGAATTTTTCGTGCCCATTTTTTCGTCCATCTTTGTAGTTGGTTTCTCGCATCACCTGTGTTCCCCGAGGATACCAAAGTACTGATTTCCCGTTTCGTTTTCCATTTTTAAATGTTTCGAGTCGTTCTTTATGCCCGTTTCGTTTATAAATTATCCATGGGCCGTGTTTCATGCCGTTTTTGTAGAAGCCGGAGTTTTTAAGGTTACCGTCTAGGTAATAGTCTTCAAATTTTCCATTTCTAATGCCTTCTTTGTAGCTTTCGAGCCTGTCTTTTGAGCCATTTTTTTTCCAGTAGGTGGCGGTACCGTCCTTAAAATTCAGCTTGTAGTTTACAATGTACTTTTTCTTCCCATCAGGGAATTTGGCTTCCCATTTTTTGTCCATTTTTCCATGTACAAAGGCACCTTTCATTTCTGGTTTTCCGTTTTTATAGAAAGACTCCCATGTTCCGTTTTCTTTATCGCCATCGAACACACCTTTATAATATACATTCCCATTTTCAAAGTAAACGGTTTGCAGGCCTTGTCTAATGCCTTTTACAAAAGGTACTGTTTTCCAAACTTCTCCTGTGGTGTACCAGTAGGTCCATGTGCCTTCCATTAGTCCATTTTTGTACATTCCTTCGTTGCCTTTTACGGTTACTTTTTTGCCTTTTATCGAGTCGTTTTGCCAATAGCTCCATTTGCCGTGCATCGTATCATTTTTAAAATGGCCGTCTATATCTGGCTTGCCATCTATCTGATACCAGTGTGCAACACCATGTTTTAATCCATTTTTGTAATTTACTTCAATTCTTTTTATTCCTTTGGGGTTATAGATTTGGTGTAGCCCATCTTTTTTTCCTAAAATATAATTTCCTTTTTTCTGTACTTTTCCGTTTTCGTACCAGTACGTCCATATACTGTCTTTTTTTCCCGCAGTATATCGCCCTTCAATTTCTTTTGTTCCATCAGGATACCACGCAATGTGTATGCCATTTTCGTAGTTTAGGATACTTTCTTTTTTTCCGTTTTTATACCAGCGTTGCCATTTTTTTATTTTTTGCCCTTTGGCGTAAGTCCCTTCTGAAAAAGGGTTGCCATTCCGGAAGTAGGCTTTAAAAGGGCCCTCTCTAAGTCCGTTTTTATAACTGCCCGTTTCTTTTATTTTTCCATTATCGAAATATTCGGCATAAGTGCCATTTCCATTTTTAACTAATGCTTTTCCGTCCTCTGCAAAAAAGCTTATTAATTTGCCTTTATTTTCTTTAAAGGACTCCTCTTTTTTTAATTTTCCTGATGTGTAAAACCTTTTCCAAAGGCTGTCTTTTTTGTTTTTTTTAAAAAATCCACTAAGCTTTATTTTTCCATTTTCGTACCATTCTACATAATGTCCTGTTTGGTAAGCGTTTCTAAAATAGCCTTCGCTTTGCTTGCCTTTATTGGGGTAATAAAATGTTGTTCTACCATTAACAAAGCCATGGCTAAATTCGGTTTCTTGTTCCAAAATGCCTTTAGAGTTCCAGTATTTCCATATCCCATGCTCCTTACCGTCTTTAAGTAGGCCTTCGCTTTTTTTAGTTCCATTTTTCCATTTGTAGGTTTTTAGCTCTTGGGAGAATGTAAAAATGGAAACCGTAGAAAGTATTGAAATTATCAATAATTTTTTCATTATGTTCTAGTTTTTATCTTTTTTAACGAAAAAGGTGTGCCGAAAAGTGCATAAGCACTATAAGTCGTATTTTGTGCAAATTTAAAGTAAAATTATTCGGAAAATTAAAAAACAAAATAATTTATTTAGCATAAGTAGCGTTTTTTTTAAAGAAAAGGGCAATTTGTTTTATGAAATTTATTTTTTTTTTAGTTTATCAAAATTTTATATGTATCTTTGCTTGATATTATGATTTTTTCAAGTTGCCTTATTTAAAATTTGGTACGACTTTTGAATAAGTAATAAATAATAACCCAACTAATTTTAAAATTGACCTCAATAATTCTCTATATTTTATGAAAAAATTTCTTCTTCTTTGTGCTTTTATTATAGCACTTTTAGTTACTCCTATTTTTGTACAAACTGCCGCCAGCCAGCCCCCTCCACCACCACCACAAGATATTCCTATTGATGGGGGACTAAGTATATTGCTAATTGCAGGTGCTGCTTATGGTGCAAAACGTTTGCATGCAGCAAAGAAAGAACAGGATTAAGAATAGTGCAACTCGTTTTTAATGCCCAAAACAACGACTAGAATAAACTTCAGCTCTTTATGGATTCGTTTTTTGATTTCGAGCTTGGTTCTTTTTATCTCGTTTATCGTCTTTTACTATGTACTCCGAGAAATTAAATTTATCAACGATTTATATGTTGATGTGTTAAACCACTTTGCAACATTTCTATTAACTAGCTCCCAAACATTTACCGAACTATTTGGTTTTGAAGTAACTATATACGGAAAAACCATCAGAATTATAGATGGGCTAAAGGCACATGGTGTATATTTAGACCGTGGTTGTATGGGGCGAAATGTAATGCTTGGCTTTATAGGCTTTATTATAGCTTTCCCGGGTAAAATAAAAGACAAATTTTGGTACATACCGTTAGGCCTAATCATTTTAATTTTTGTTAATATCCTCAGGATTTCGGGTCTAGCAATAGTTGCATACTGTTGCCCAGAATATAGTGATGTAAACCATCATATTATTTTTAAATATACTGCATGGGCGGTAATTTTAATTCTCTGGATAATCTGGATAAACAAATTTAGCCCTGTAAAGCTAAAAAAATCAAAAGATAAAATGCCGATAGATTAACTCCCCTTTTACTAGATACCTGCTATTTAAAAAATTGCATACTTCCTCTTCCACACGAGGCATTGCCCCAAAAGCCGAAGAAATAATTTATTTCCAAAAGTATTTGGGCTGAAAACGGATTTGTTGTTTCCGATAATTGGTAGGCAGGTGCATAAACGCCATCGTTTAAGATCGAAAATGATTTATCTGGGGTAAAATCGCTTAAAGAGTAATTTAACCTTGCCCCCAATTTCCCAGAAACCCGCTCTGTATGGAAGATTGAAATCCCTGCACCTAGCATTATACTTGTGAACTGGCTAGCATACTGTGCTTGTAACTTTTCAATCGTTAAAAACTCGGTGGCCTGAATTGAGTTGGTTAGGGTTGCCGATTTTAACATCGAAATTTTAGGCCCTACTTCAAAATATCCGCCATATTCAGAGGTATATCTGAAAAAGAAGAGAATCTCAGTCGATTTCATATCCATTTTTTTTGTGTAAGAAGCCCCCCCAGCAGCAATATCGTAATTTTGCCCAAATTTAGAATACAGCCCCTCTGCCCCAAAGCCAATATTATCGCCAACTGTAATGGTGAAGCGGCTACCCAAAAAGTAACTTGGCGTAAAAACATCTAGATTTACATTTTTGTCGGTCTGGTAATCTTTATTGTATAGAATAGAGTTGCCACCGCCAGCTTTTACCGAAAGGCTAAGCCATTTTATAGTACTGCCTCGTCGGTGCTGGGCAAAAATATTGCCCGAGAAAATGAGTAATGCAAGTATTATTATAATTTTTTTCATGTTTCAGTTTTTAAGTTATTGCTAATTTATTCATTGTGGTAAGGTTCGTTGTTGATGATTGTAAATGCCCTATAGAGTTGCTCCATAAAAACAAGCCGGATTAGCTGGTGCGAATAAGTCATTTTAGATAAGGCAATTTTACCTTCTGCTCGGGCATATACATCGGCAGAAAAGCCAAATGCACCGCCCACTAAAAAACCAAGTTCCTTGGTTGAGCTTATCATTTTATTTTCTATAAATTTTGAAAATTGGACTGACGAAAATGCTTTACCTCGCTCATCAAGCAAAAATAATTTGCATTGTTTTGGGATTTTAGCCAAAATCAGTTGCCCTTCTTTCTTTTTATATTCTTGTGCAGATAGTTTTTTCGTGTTTTTTAAACCCTGAATTATTAGCACCTTAAAGCGGATATATTTAGCAATTCGTTTTTCAAAAATCGCCATGCCTTGTTCGGCATACGAAAATGCAGTTTTTCCTGTAAGAAACAAAGTTATTGTCATTATAAATATAGTGGGTTAGCCCTAATTATCTACTTTTCTATTGAAACTCAAAGGTACTGGAAAAAATGAAAAATAAAAAGTATTTTTTTTTCGGTTTACATACTGGAAAAAATAGCTTTAAAAATGTTCGTTATATTTTCCAAAAAATATAAATAATATGGAAAAAATAAAGAACTAGCCTTTTTGCAAAAAGTGTCTGCGTTATTACTGGAGCAGTTTTTGTAAACTTAATAGTTGTAATGCCCTGCTAAATTTACTATTAAAGTAAACAACTAAGCAGAAATATCAAAATTACTAATAATGAGAAACTTAATTATCATATTTACATTTTTATTTTTATCTATTTCCATGCCATTAGTTTTTGGCAATTTGGCTATAGTAAAAGTAGAGAGTATTGAATCTGCATTTAAAAATGGCGATTCGAAACAGCTTGCAAGCTATTTTAATGCTAATGTAAAAATAGAGCTTCCGAGCCGTAGCAAGATATACAGTAGCCAGCAGGCTAAACTTATTCTAGAGCAGTTCTTTGCCAAGAATAAACCAATCGGTTTCAAAGTTCAAAACGAAAGGCAGTACAAAGGGACGAAAAAGGTAATAGGGCAATTGACTGCCGTTAGTCAGTCTTACCGAGTTGTTTATTCAGTGGATACTGAAAGGAATATTATAAATAGTATAAAATTAGAAAAACAGACACTTAAATAAATTAGAGCAATCCCTTTGCTTAGTTGTCTATTTTCAGTGTTTTATATACACGTCCCTTTGTGGGAAAGGAATACTTATTTGGTTCTCTCTAAATTTTTCATCAATCATAAAACGCAAATCGCTTTGTATGGTGGGTACTTCAAAGTTTTTTCGGGTCCAGAAAAAGAGCTGAAAATCTAAGGAGGAGTTACCAAAGTTATTAAAGCGAACAAATGGCAGTGGTTTTTTAGAGACCTTAGAATGTGCTAAGGCACATTCTAAAAGTGATGCCTTTACAAGCTGAATATCAGAGCCATATGCAACGCCAACATCTACTTTAAAGCGTGTATTTTCATCGTAGTTACTCATGTTTATAACTGGCTCGGAAGTAAATTTGGAGTTGGGTATAATCATACGCACATGGTCTCGGGTGAGTATTGTTGTGGTTCTTATGCCCGATTTTACAACTTTCCCAACGACTCCTCCAACATCTACAACATCACTAACTTTGAGGGTGCGTTCAATCAGCAAGATGAAACCAGATGCAATATCGCTAAAGATTTTCTGAATCCCAGAACCTAATCCAACTAACAGGGCTGCTGAACCTGCCAATAATATAGATAGTTTAAATCCTGCACCTTCTAGGGTGGTAATAATGGCGAGTATCCAAAGGATATATTTTGCCACTTGAAATAGGGCTGCACTTGTGCCTAAATCAAGGTGTTCTTTTTCAATTTGCCGCCGTAAGAATCGCTTAAGCCCCACCAAAACTAAGGCAGTTATTGCGATTACGGTGAACATATAAAAGAAGTCTGAAATAGTAACATCAACCTTTTTTATACGAAAGATGCTAAACTCTACCACTTTTTGGTAATCGGCAAATATGGCACGGAGGGTAATTATAATAAAAATTAGCCAGCCTAGTAATATAAATACTAAAGGGGAGGCTTTTACATGATTGCCTCGCTCTTTGTTTTTCCCTACAAAAATAATTCTAATGTATTTTTCAAAAATTACTGCTGCGGCAAATGCTGCTCCTATGGTAAAAATATCAAAGGAGGTAATTTCAAACCCAAAGCCTTTAAAAAATTCAATATTCCAAAAATCAACTACAGAAAGTGAAAAAATAGCTATCCCGATTAACGACCACAAGAAAATTATAATATTGCTGTACAGGAAATGTACAAACCCTTTATTTTCTTTGTTCTTTGTTAGTAGCCTGTAAATTATCTTTTTTGCACGCAACTGAAAATAAAATCCAAAAGCAATAGTTAGTAATAAAAGCCCTAATTCCATAAGGTTTATACTGATGTACTTATTTTCGATAAGGGATAGGTTTAAAAACTGAAAAAAGGTCATGACTATGATTTTATTCGACTATTTTTGACATTTGAAAAGTACAATAAATATTATTCCTTGCAAAAAAAACGAGCTACTTTTACAGTAACTCGTTAAAATTAAGGGGTTACACCTTTAATTTTTTGCACTTTGTATCGACTGTGTTATATTAATAATGCTATCGCCTAGGGCTTCGCAAACGGAGTAGATTTCGGAATACACTAAGCCAACTTTAAATTTATATTTCTTCTCTTTGATGCTATTAAGGTGTTCTGAGCGGAGCTTGTTGCGCAACGTATTTATTTGTTTTCAATTTCGTGTGCTTCAACATCATTCACCTCGCTATATTCGTTGGAGAGGTTTTTATTCATTTCGATAAGTGCTTTATCTACCAGGGAAAACATTTTCTTTAAGTTCTCTTCAATTTCGGGGGTAAATTTAATTTTACCTGTAAATTTTTGCATATAAACACGCCCTAAGTTGTAGCAGGAGTCTGCAATACTTTCAATGTCATCAATTAATTCGAGCATAGCTCGAACTCTATGTGTGCCAAGCGTGCTTAATCTAGACTCCGAAACTTTGGTAAGGAACTCTGCAATTTCCTCTTCCATACGGTCAGAAATATCTTCGTATTTAGATATTTTTGCATACCATTTTTCAATTTCTTTTGAACTTTTTGTTTCGCTCATTTGCTTTACAAACTCGAACATACCCGATGCACGCAGCCCATAAACTGCAATTTCGTTTCTGGCTTGCAGAAGTGCAATTTCGGAAGTCGAAACCATGCCTGTACGGATATGTTGCAAGCGAAAATCCTCATCGGCATCTTTTTCAGGGACTAGTTTTGTAACCACCTTTACAATAAATGGGGCAAACCAAGCTAAAATAAGGACATTCATAACATTAAATGCAGTATGGAAAATAGATAATGCAACTGGTACTGCAGCTTTTTCTAGTAATGGAGATTTGCCTTCCATTTCTACTACAATATTATCGATTAAATGTATTGTGGGGTAAAATAAAATAAGAATCCAGATTACGCCAAAGAGATTAAATATAAGGTGTGCCCTAGCCGCTCGCTTGGCAGAAGTATTGGCCACTATGGCAGCTAAATTGGCAGTAATAGTTGTGCCGATATTTTCGCCCAAAACCATGGCTGCCGCCATATCAAAGGGGATTAAGCCTTGCACACAAAGCACAAGTGTAAGTGCCATTGTTGCACTGGACGATTGTATAACAACAGTAAGTACAGTACCCACCATCATAAATATGATAAGCGAGAAGTAACCCAAGTGAGTATAGTTACTTAAAAAATCAAGAATTTCTGGATTGTGTTTTATGTCGGGGACTGATTCTTTTAGGAATTGTAAGCCTATAAACAGGAGCGAAAAGCCAATAATAAATTCGCCCCACGATTTTCGCTTTGTGTTTTTTGAAAAAAGTAATGGAAAACCCAGCCCTATTATTGGCAAAGCCAAGGCACTCATTTTTACTTTAAAACCAAGTATTGATATTAGCCAAGCAGTAACTGTTGTACCAATATTTGCCCCCATTATTACACCTACCGACTCTGTAAGCGAGAGCAAACCAGCATTTACAAAACTAACTACCATTACTGTGGTTGCAGATGAGGACTGTATTACGGCAGTTATTAGCACCCCAGTAAAAATGCCCTTTACACGGTTCGATGTCATGGCAGCAAGAATACTACGCATTTTTTCGCCAGCCACTTTTTGTAGTGCCTCGCTCATTAATTTCATTCCGTATAGGAAAACTCCTAGTGAGCCAAGGAGCTTTAAAAAATCTGTAAATCCGTATTCCATTTTACTTGCTCAATACTATTAGTTAATAAAAATTTACTCTAAGTCTAAATTATTGTTATCACAAAACTAAAATTATTATCCCCTCTTTTTATAAAAAACAAGTTAAATTAATGTTAAGGTTTTAAGCTATTTTTCACCCCTAAATTTAGGTCTTCTTTATTCTGTTTTTTTAGCTTAATGATAATCTCTACAGCTACTGTAGAAGATATAAAAGCAATGTTTTAGCCCTTCAATTTTCTCTGCCAAGTATAGAATAGCTCTATAAAAAGCAGTCTAAAATAAAAATCTATAGAAAGGCTTATAAAATTTGATAAAAAAAGCTACATTTGTTAAATGGAAGCATTGAGCAAAAATAAAGTTAAATTTATTAACTCCCTAAAAATAAAAAAATACAGAAGCAAAAACAACGCTTTTGTTGCCGAAGGGGAAAAAATAATTTTAGATATTATAAAATCAAATGCCCAATTATTAACCCTCCTTTCCTCCGATATTTCTTTTTTAGAATTAGCTATATTTAAAGGTGTAGAAAAATTTAAAATATCCGCACAAGAAATGAGAAAAATAAGTAGCTTAAAAACAGTAACTTCTAGCCTTGCCATTTTTCAAATGCCTGAAAAAATAGAATTTAGACCCACACAAAATAACTCAGCCACTATTTTTTGCGACGGTATTCAAAACCCCGGAAATTTGGGTACAATTATTCGTACTGCCGACTGGTTCGGGATACAAAACATAGTCTGTAGCAATAAATCTGCCGATTTATACAACCCAAAAACCATACAATCTACAATGGGAGCAATTACTCGGGTAAACATATCCTACCAAGATAGCAGCACTTTTTTTGAGCATTTGCAACAAGAAAACATAAGCTCCTTTGGAGCTTTTCTCTACGGAGAAACAATCTATGATATAAAATTCCCAAAATCGGCAGTACTAGTTATTGGCAACGAAGGAAAAGGCATATCAAAAGAAGTGGAGAAATATATTACTAAAAAAATAACAATTCCGAAATTTGGAAATAAGGCAGAATCCTTAAACGCAGCCATAGCTGCAGGGATTATAATGTCGGAATACAAACGCCAATTTTAAATATACATTTACTTTTTAACCAGCTACAAAACCTCATTCATGAAAAAACATATCCAAACAAATAGTAGTAACGCTCGTTTTAATAACCGCACTAGCCAGCTCTTGCAAATCGCCAGAACTGGTATTTCCTATTGCCTCAAAGCAAATTGTAAAAGAGTACAAAAGCCACAAATGGCGGTCGAACCGGTGGTATAAAAATAAAGAACTAGAAATACAAGGTACGATTAGCAATATTTACAAAAATAAACAAGGGCATTCTATCATTATCTTAGCAAAGCCAGAAGCCCCTTATGGCGTAAGCTGTACGGTAGAAAATCTAGAAAAACAAATAAAAAAGCCCTTGGTTAAAAACCAATTAATTACAGTACGAGGCATTTGCGTGGGCGTAGAAACCCACGTTGAACTAAAAAAATGTACGATTATAAAAAAATAAGCACCTACAAAAAAGCCAATTATAATGAAAAATATAACCCTACTAATAGCCAGCCTACTCCTTTTTTCCAACCTTAACTTTTCGCAAACCACTAGAGGCGAAATTGCAATAGGAAATGGCAACCAACTTACCAGTTTGCCCATATATCCAGCATTTAATTTTTCGTACAGCCAAAGTATTTACCTGCAATCCGAGCTTGGGGCAGCCAATACAATTTCAAAAATATGGTATCAATATGGAGGCATGCAGCTAGAAAACTCACGACAATGGACAATCTATATGGGGCATACCCAAAAAACTCAATTCGATACCCAAAGCGATTGGATCGATGTAAACACCCTAACACCAGTATTTACAGGCACTTTCCCCAACCAACAAACAGCAGGCTGGATAGAATTTGACATTTCAGACTTTAGCTACAACGGCAGCTCCAACCTAGTAATTGCAGTAGATGAGAATGCACCCAACGATGATTTTATTGCCGACAACTATTTTATCTGCACCTCTCGCCCCTCCAACCGCAGCCTTTTAGATTATTCCGACTCCGACAATATTGACCCCGCCAGCCCACCAAGCAATTCCCTTTTAAAATCCTCTACGCCTAATATAAAGCTATTTATGGGTGCTTACCCCCTTGTTGATACCCGAATTTCAGCACTAAGTTCCCCCACAGGTTATGCTTGGAGCTGGCTTGCAGGGGCGGAAGATATAACAATCCGACTAGAAAATAAAGGCCAAGTAAACCTCCTTTCCACTACCATAAACTGGTCGGTAAACGGCAACTCACAAACGCCTTTCGAGTGGACAGGTAGCCTAGCACCAGAGGCCGCAGAAAATGTAACCATTGGCAATTTCGATTTTTCAGCTGCCAATAATTATACTATCCAAGCAGTATCTGTAAACAGCGAAGACGGCAACCCTGCCAACGATACCGCCACAACAATCTATAAAATCTTAAATGGTTTTACAACCAATTACAACGCTGGTTTCGAGGAGTTTACATTCCACTCTACACCTGAATTTTGGGAGTTAGAAACCCACTCCGTAGCATGGATGGTTGATGACCGGCTATCCCACTCGGGCGAAAACTGCTTACGCACTTTTTATAACGAAGATGCAACAACTGCTAAAGATGACTGGGCGTATTCCCCTTACATTAAGCTAGTTGGAGGAAGTAATTATTCTATTTCATTTTGGCTAAGAGCCCTAGGTTATGATGGCGTACCAGAAGGACTCGAGTTTTTTGTCGGTAGCAGCCCAGCCTCTGCAAACATGACCAACAGCCTCTGGGCTGATGCCAATATTTCCACTACTGGCTGGGAACAAATTAGCACCAATTTTACCCCCACAGAAACAGGAAATTACATATTTGGCTGGCATGCCAATTCCATTGCCAATGTCGATGATATATCAATCGACGATTTTTTAATCACAGGACAAACTGCCAAAACCGCATCGCTACCAGTATCAGAAATTAAAATTTACCCCAACCCCACTTCAGAAAAAGTGCAAATACAGACTGCCACCCCTTGCCAACTTTCCATCACCAACCTTTTGGGGCAAGAGATTTATAAGGCTAAATTAGACAACAAATTGTCAGTTATGTTAAAACAGCCGGGTGTATATCTTCTAAATTTCTCTACCCCAAATAGTGAAATTACAAAAAAACTGATTGTAAAATAAACCGATTATTATTTATCAAAAAAAGTAAAAAATAAATTTTAAGATGCGTATTTAAAAACTATTTTTGTGTTTTCAATCACAAACTTTTTTTCTGATAAATGGAATATAAAATGAAAGTGTTTTCAGGCTCGGCCTCTCGCTACCTTGCCGAAAAAATAGTTGAAAGCCAAGGCTTAAAACTGGGGAAATCATTCATGCAAACCTTTAGCGACGGCGAATTTCAGCCCGGCTACGAAGAAACCGTAAGAGGGAAATTTGTATTTATCGTACAATCCACTTTCACTCCTAGCGAAAACCTTTTTGAATTACTAATGATGATTGATGCTGCTCGCCGAGCCTCAGCCTACAAAATTGTCGCAGTAATCCCTTATTTTGGCTTCGCTCGGCAAGACAGGTAAGACAAACCAAGGGTATCTATTGGGGCAAAACTAATTGCCAACTTACTCTCCGCCGCAGGGGTTTCCCGAATAATTACAATGGATTTACACGCCGACCAAATTCAAGGTTTTTTCGATGTCCCGGTGGATCATTTATACTCATCTTCTATTTTTGTACCCTACCTAAATGCCCTCAACTTAGACGATGTTATTATCGCCTCCCCAGATACGGGTGGCACAAAAAGAGCAAATACCTACTCTAAATTTATGAAAACAGGCATGGTAATTTGCCATAAATCAAGAGAACAGGCCAACATTGTTAGCGAAATGACCGTAATTGGCAATGTAAAAGGCAAAAATGTAATTATTATAGACGACCTTATTGATACCGCAGGTACAATTACAAAAGCCGCAGACATGATGATGCAACAAGGTGCAAAAAGTGTACGTGCAGTAGCTACCCATGCAGTCCTATCGGGCCCAGCCTACGAGCGTATCGAGAAATCGGAAATTACAGAGCTAATTGTTACCGACACCATTCCGCTAAAGCAAAAATCAGATAAAATTAAAGTGCTTTCTGTTGCCGAATTATTTGGCGATGTGATTACTAAAGTCCATAATTTCCAGTCCATTAGCTCTAGTTTTATTGTTTAGATAACAAAAAAATAAACCTGTGATTTACCCCGAAAACTTTGAAACCAAAATTGGTTTTACAACCATAAGAGAATACATAAAAGAAGAGTGCGTAAGCGTTTTAGGAAAAAAGAAAGCCGAAAGTATGCAATTTTCCGATGCTTTTGATTTTGTAAAACAAGAACAACTTAAAACTACTGAATTTAAGCATATTATACTTTTCACTTCAAGTTTTCCTATAAGTTACTACTTTGATGTTAGAAAGTATATAAAAAAAGTAAACTTTGAAGGGGCATTCCTTTCCGAAATGGAGTTTTTTGAACTAAAACGCTCACTAGACACAATAAAATCAGTACTCCATTTTTTTAAAAATGACGACGAAGATAAATACCCCGTTTTTCGTAAAATGGCCAATGAAGTCCCCTTCCCATTTTTTGTTCTGGATAGGATTATGCAAGTTTTGGATAAAAGCGGAAAAATCCGCTCCAACGCCACCCCCGAATTAGCATCAATCCGTAGGAATATCCAAACAAAATCTAGCGGAATATCCAAAACAATCCATGCCGTTATGGCAAAAGCCCAAAGCGAGGGCTGGCTTGATGCGGAGGCCAACCCAGTAATTAGAGATGGCAAAATGCTAATCCCAATTGCAGCAGCATACAAGCGAAAAATCAATGGGTTTATCTATGATGAGTCGGATACGGGACGAACCATTTTTATAGAACCCGTTGAAATAGTGGAAGTTAACAACGAGCTAAAAGAACTCGAATTTGCCGAGCGTAGAGAAATCCTGAAAATATTAACTCGGCTGACTGATGCTATTCGCCCTTATTTTCCGGAGCTTGAGCATGCCTATAATTTCCTTGCGGAGGTCGATTTTACCAGAGCAAAAGCAAAATTTGCACTTAAAATTGATGGTATTATGCCGAAAATGACAGCAGGTATAAAAATGGATTTCCGAATGGCACGCCACCCGCTTTTGCATATTGCCTTTGCCAAGCAAGGCAGGAAAGTAGTGCCTTCCGACATCAAAATAAATGAAGATACACGCATTATTTTGGTTTCGGGGCCTAATGCTGGGGGGAAATCAGTTACCCTAAAAACCGCAGGTTTATTACAGTACATGCTACAGTGTGGCATTCCTATCCCAGTAAATCAAAGCTCGGAAAGTGGTATCTTTAAAAACATTTTTATTGATATTGGCGACGAGCAATCTATTGAAAATGATTTGAGTACTTACAGTTCGCACCTTAAAAACATGGCATATTTTTCCAAATTTGCAGATAAAGATAGCCTAATTTTAATCGACGAATTTGGGACAGGCACAGAGCCTGTTTTGGGGGGAGCAATTGCCGAGGCAGTGCTTGAGGCGTTAAACTCTAAAAATGTAAAAGGCATAATTACCACCCATTACTCCAACCTTAAAAAATTTGCTGCCGAAAATGAAGGCATTACAAATGCGGCAATGTTATACGACTCGGGCAGTATGAAGCCACGCTACGAAATGAGCATAGGCAAACCGGGCAGTTCTTTTGCTTTCCAAATTGCACGCAATACGGGCATTCCACATCAGATTCTGCAAAATGCAGAGTCTAAAATTGATAAAAAACAACTTAATTTTGAAAAATTACTGCGAGAAACGGCAAAAGAAAAACGGCGGCTACAACGCAAGCAACAAAAGGTAAGAGCATTAGAAAAGAAATTAGAAATTTCTACGGAAAAGCACGACCAAGAGCTTGAAAAATTCATCAATAAAAAAAGAGAACTTATGGCACAGGCCAAAACGGCTGCCGATGAAATTCTCTCTTCTGCCAATCGGAAAATTGAAAGTACTATTTTTCAAATTAAAAAAAATAATGCCGATAAGGAAAAAACAAAACAAATCCGTAAGGATTTAGAGTACTTTAAACAACAACAAAAAGAAGAAATACTAAAAGAAAAAGAAAAAAATAACGCTAAAATTGAGCAAATAAAAGCTCGGCGACTAAGGAAGGAGAAGAAAAATAAGGAGTCGCAAGAAAAAATTAAAGTTCAGTCCGAAAAAAAACAAGAGGAGCTACCTATTACTAAAGGTTGCTTGGTGCGGATAAAAGGGCAGGATACCACGGGCGAAATTATTGAAATAAAAGGAAAAAAGGCCTTTGTGCTTTTTGGGGCAATAAAAATAAATGTCGATTTGTGGAAACTCGAACACACCAGTACCGTTGATGCCAAAAAGCATAGAGAAAAAAATAATTCCCGAGTAAAAATTAAAACCGTAGTAGCACAGCCTACTTTTAGCGATTTTTTTAAGGAGTTAGTCGTGCGTGGCAAGCGTGGCGATGAATCTTTGCACATTGTAAATCGGTATATCGACGATGCTATGGTAGCCAGTGCATCGCAACTTAAAATTTTGCATGGCACGGGCAGTGGCATTTTACGCACAATGATTAGAGAATTGCTAGCGGCCCACCCTCTTGTAAAATCCTTCCGAGACGAGCGAATTGAAAACGGTGGAGCAGGGGTAACGCTTGTTGAACTTGATTTTTAGGGTTTTACTTCAACAATAAATTGCCCATAAAAAAAGCCTAAATCTTTTTTAGAGAGTGCTTTTGAAAGCACTTGCTGAAATTTAAAATCGCAAGAGGCAATTTCGGACAGCTTTCTTGGTACCATTAAATTCCAATAGGCAAAGCGGGAATTTGGCATTGCATTTTCCTCGAAATTTTTGGCGACCTCTTTAAAGGTTTCAGCTGTCATATATTCAAAAATATCCGAAAGGTTAAAGCGGTTAAACTTTCCGTGCTTAGCAAAAGCATCTTCGGCAAAGCCTTCAAAGACTTCTAGTTTATCTATATTTTTTTTGATTTTTTCATACACGCCCTCTCGGACATAATGTGGCAATTCTGCCCCAAAATTACCCTTTAATATATAGTGTAAAAAATAGTTCTTTTGGCAAGCGGTACTTTTAAGGTGTTGTTTTGCTTTTTTAAAAATAAACTTCCCTACGGATACCTCCACCTCATCAAGAAATGCTTTGGAACGCCCCAGCCTCCCCATGATAAATTTTCCGAAGAAAATTTTAAAAAGCCCCTGCCAGCGTTTACTGTTCCATACTTCCTTATAGAATTTTTTTTGCTCTTTTTTAGATTTTTCCTGAAAAAGCATATCAATGCGGATAGTGCTATGGATTAGTGGTAATACTTTTTTGCTGAAAATATGAAAATATTTTTCAAACTTGCCTGAATGCACTAAGCCTTCTAAAACTTCCTTTTCTCGCTTTTCCCAATATTTTGAGATGTCTTTTTTTCCAGACTTTTCAAGTTCTAATTTAATTTGTGCAAATAAAAAGGCTCTTTTTTTGCTTTTAGAAAAACCGTAAAATTCTAAATAGTCCGTCCTGTTTAAAATAGAAATTGCCGCTTTTTTTAGCTCAATTAATTTGAGTTGGATAGGGTTGATATCTACTGCAACCACAATTGCTGGGTTTTGAGCCAAAAACGAAAAACTATTATCCCCAGCAGAGCCGATAGATAAGACACGAGATTGCTCGTTCGTTTGTAATCCATCTAGCAGTATATCAGCATCTTCCCAGCAATTGGCATAGCGTATATAATCGTGGCTTACTTCTTTTAATTGTGTTTTCATAGCACTTTTTTTACAAACTTAACAAAATATTAATGATTTTAATACCCTGTTCTTATTTTCGTAAAAAAACAGGAAATATCTATAATTTATAAACACCTTAAATAAGGCTTGTTTTTCTTGTTTAGAATCAATCTAAATTCGTATCTTTGTATTTTAAAAAAAATTTATAAATTTTAGATATGAAACTTAGTATAGATCAAGTACTTAGAGAGCTAAAGCAAATTATTGACCCCGAAAGTGGGAAAGACCTTGTTAGCATTAGTGCAGTAAGCTCCCTCCAAGTAGAAGACGGAAAAGTTAGCTTCGTTTTAGCTTTGCCCTCGGCAAACCCCTTTATAAAATCAATAGAAAAAGCTTGTAAAAAGAGCCTATCGAATTTAGACAAAAACTTAGAAATCAGCATTTTATCTTCCCCACGTATCCAAACAGGAAAAGTAACTGCTGGGCGAAAAGATGATGGAAAAATGCTTCCGGGTGTTAAAAATATCATAGCAATAGCATCAGGAAAAGGTGGCGTAGGGAAATCAACAATATCAGCCAACCTCGCTGTTGCATTAGCAAAAGGAGGAGCAAAAGTAGGGCTGCTTGATGCAGACGTATATGGCCCCTCGCAACCCAAAATGTTTGGGGTAGAAAATGCAAAACCAGATGTTAAAAAAGTAAATGGGAAAGACATTATCCAGCCCATTGAAAAATATGGAGTAAAACTCCTTTCTATCGGTTTTTTTGTAAAACCAGAAGACGCACTTATTTGGCGTGGAGCTATGGCCACTAGTGCTATTACTCAATTCATTAGAGATACCGACTGGGGCGAACTGGATTATTTAATTTTAGATTTACCCCCCGGAACTGGCGATATTCATCTTACAATGGTACAAACCATACCAATTACAGGAGCAGTTATCGTAAGTACGCCACAAGAAATGGCACTTGCCGATGCACTTCGGGGTATATCTATGTTTAGAGCTGAAAAAATTGAAGTGCCAATTATTGGGTTCATCGAAAATATGTCTTGGTTTACACCAGAAGAATTACCCGATAATAAATATTATATTTTCGGAAAAGATGGCTTAAAAGATTTAGCAGAACGCTTAGAAATCCCACTACTAGGACAAATCCCTATTGTACAAGGTATCCGAGAAGCTGGCGATGATGGGCAGCCAATTGTGATGAAAGAAGGCAGTATAGCAGGAAAAGCCTTTGCTGAGTTAGCCAAAAATGTTTTTGAAAAAACCGAAGAACGTAATGCAATGCTATCGCCTACAAAAATTGTAGAAATAGACCCTGATGCGGGCTGTGGTGCTAAATAAAATAAATAAGTCTAAAAAAGAAAGAATGGAAGAAATAACCCCACTCTCCGAAAGAAGCAGAAATGCTTATATCAAAAAAATTGAAGCTGTACTAGAAACAGTTAAGCCTTATTTACAGGCCGATGGTGGCGACATTTCTTTTATTGATGTTACCGATGACCTTGAAGTAAAAGTTATACTACACGGTGCATGTGGCTCTTGTTCAATGAGTACACAAACTCTAAAATTAGGTGTTGAGCAAGCCCTTAAAAATGCAATGCCCGAAATAAAAGGAGTTGTTGCTATAGATTTTGGTACGGAATATTAGCCCAATAAGCCACTCTACTTAATACACAATCCTAAAAAAAACTGGTACTATGGGAATAAAGCTCCTAAAATACCAGTTTTTTTTAGGCACCTATGCGGCCGGTCTAAAAAGTCGCCCTGCGGGTAGTTTTCCTGAAAAACTCAAATTTAGAACCTGAAAATCAATCAGTTATACCATTTGCAGAGCGACAAATTTTCTTTTTTTAGTTTTTAGACTGGCCCCATCTAATTATTTTCTCAAAAATTATTCTTTTTTTGATTAGAAAATATATACCAAAAAATTATTTCCTTAAAATTTATACTTATCTTGCCAAACGGAAAACAAAACAGAAATTATGAACCACACAGAAAAAGATAAAAATTTTATGAGAGAGGCCATTCGCCTTTCCAGAGAAAGCGTAAAAAATGGCGGAGGCCTTTTCGGGGCAGTCATTGTAAAAAACGGGAAAATCATAGCCGGATCTGCCAATAGCGTTACCCAAGACAACGACCCAACGGCACATGCCGAAGTAAACACAATAAGAAAAGCCTGCAAAAAACTAGACACTTTTGACCTATCGGGTTGCACCATTTATACCTCTTGCGAACCTTGCCCCATGTGCTTAGGTGCAGTATATTGGGCAAGACTCGATAAAATGTTCTATGGAAATAATAAAACAGATGCCAAAAATATTGATTTTGACGACTCATTTATTTATGAAGAAATAGAATTGCCTATCGAAAAAAGAAGCATACCCACAATACAAATTTGTGCAGACGAAGCTATACTTGCTTTTCAGGATTGGAAAAACAGTACTAAAAAAATAGAATACTAAAATAAAAAAAATCGTAACACCTTAAATATATAGATATAGGCAACTCAAAAAAACAAAATGGACGAGCAAATATTCATATTAGACAAGAATAAATCACTAATAGAGCTAAATGAGAAGGAATTTATAAGTGAAAAACAATTTCAAGAATTATTAGAAAAATATCCAAAGTTAATACCTGGTAGTCAAATAAATCCTAGAAACCCCAGAAAATGGATTTTAATATCACGAGAATTTGGTGTCCCTGATGAAGAATACGGTAATAATAAATGGTCATTAGACCACTTATTTATAGACCAAGACGGAATACCAACACTTATTGAAGTAAAAAGAAGCACAGATACAAGAATAAGAAGAGAAGTTGTTGGGCAAATGCTTGATTATGCGGCAAATGCAGTCTCTTATTGGTCAATTAATGAAATTAGAACAAAATATGAAAAGTATTGCGATAATAACAATTTAGACCCCGAAATACAAATTCAAGAATTAACAGAAAACAACAATATTGAAAAATTTTGGGAGCTTGTTGATACCAACCTCAAAGCGGGAAAAATAAGAATGCTTTTTGTTGCCGACAAAATACCAAAAGAATTGCAAAGAATTATTGAGTTCTTAAATGAACAAATGGCACCGGCAGAAGTTTTGGGAGTTGCATTAAAACAATTTGGAAACGAAACAATTAAAATCCTCGTTCCGCAAGTTGTCGGGCTAACTTCTTCTGCACAAATAAAAAAGGGAGTTAAAGAATATAACAAATGGACAGAAGAAACTTTTTACAATGAATTAGCTCTAAAAAATGGTAAAATTGAAGTTGCTGTTATAAAAAAAATAATTACACATTTTGAAAACAAAATTACAAGATTTTGGTTTGGAGAAGGCAAAATACATGGTTCTATAATTCCTGTGCTTGACTTACCAAAAAAATCTTATTATCTTTTTGCGATGTGGACTTATGGTAAAATTGAAATATATTTTCAATGGAACAAAAATAAAAAGCCTTTTGATAAAATAGAAAAACGCAAAGAATTATTACAAAAATTAAACACAATAGAAAATCTAAATATTCCTGAAAATAAGATAGATAAAAGACCTTCGTTTCCGGTAAAACTATTAGAAAAACAATCCGAGTTTGATAAATTTGTTCAAGTTTTTGATTGGTTTTTAAATGAAATTTAAAAATAAATTAACTTTGTCAAGTTTTATTTTATTAAAATAAATAATTATGCAAGGACACATAAAAACATTAAGAATACAAAATTTCAAATCAATAAAAAACATACAGATAGATAATTTTAGTCGTATAAACTTATTTATAGGAAAACCTAACGTTGGAAAATCAAATTTATTAGAAGCTCTGAGCCTTTTTAGTATTCCATATTACAAACAAAATACAAACAAAAAAATTTCTAATTTTCTTAGGTTAGAAAATGAAGCAGAACTTTTTTTTGACGGCAATATTGAAAATGAGATTTCAATAAAAACAAATATTGCAAATTGCATAATAAAACATTCTAAAATTTTAGGATTGGATTTAGGAAAAAACAGCATTGGTTGGGCAGATTTAAGAAAACTGTTAATTGAAATTCAACATCCCGAAAGTAAAGAAAAAATACAGTTTACACTCGATGATAAATTGAATTTAAAATCTGATTTAAAAATAAATGCAGAATTTCCTGTTAAAAGATATTTATTTGTCCCTAATGCAAAGAGTAAAAAATCAAACATTCCTTTTCTAATTCCGCCAACGGGAACTAATTTAATGACTATCATAGAGCAAAATAAAGAGCTCAAAAATGAATTAATAAATATTTTTTCAGAATACGGTTTAAATATTGTTTTTGATAAAGCAAGTCAAACATTAAAAATTTTGAAAAAAAACAGAGAAAATGATTTGTTTTTAATACCATACAATTCAATAGCAGATACACTACAACGCATAATATTTTACAAAAGTGCAATAGTATCAAATAAAAATTCTGTTCTTTTATTTGAAGAACCCGAAGCTCATTCATTTCCGCCATACATTGTTCACATAACGCAGGAAATAATACATTCTAAAAGTAATCAGTTCTTTATATCAACTCATAGTCCGTATATAGTTAATGACTTTTTAGAAAATTGCAGAGAAGATTTGTCTATATTTTCAACAGATTTTAAAAACGGAGAAACCGTTATAAGACAATTAACAAAAGACGAAATATACGAAATATATCAATATGGCGTAGATATATTTGCAAACAATGAAAGCTATTTGTAATTATGATAGATTTATCAATAATTCCCGAATGCTATATTGACACAAATCTTATAGAAACAATAGTTCCGACAACAAGGGGATACAATCATCAAAAAGGAGCAGGGACGGTAACAAGACTTATGCAAAGTAAATTAAGTGATAAGTTTGCAGTAGGAATTGTAGATTGAGATAAAAAACAACTAAAATATGTTGAAGAATTTGACATCAAAATTGATATTGGCGATTTGTTATTATTCAAGCATAAAAATCAAAAAAAACACCACTATTTAATTTTTATAAATCCTGCAATGGAAAAGTGGATTATGAAAAATGCAGATGAAGCAGGAATATCTTTACAAGATTACGGATTACCTGACAACTTGAAAGAACTCGCAAAAATAACAAAAAAGGTAACAAGCAAAAAAGACAATACTTTCAAAAAACTATTCAGAGAACTAAAAATACGTAATCCAAAAAATGTAGAGATACTATCTAATTGGATAAAATATTTAAAAGAAAATCCATACAATGTGGATATTAACGAAATGCAAAAAATGACAGAAATATAATGCCTATATCATTGGCTTGGTGTCAGCCATATCCGTTAAAATTACAGATATATCGTCAATTAAAAAAAAGACCTTTCAGTCTTAATATTTTTTCCAAAAAATTAGTCTGTAAAAATACAATTGTATATATTTGCACTTTATTTAGAATAAATCTAAATAGTACGGCTTTAAGCCATTTTATAAATAAAAGACAAAACAATGAGTTCCGAAGACCAAATAATACAAGAACTTACCGAGAAAGAATATGATGCTGGATTTTATACAGATATTGAATCCGAGGTTTTTCCGTTAGGATTAAGCGAAGATATTGTACGAAAAATATCTGCAAAGAAAAACGAACCCGAATTTATGCTTGCCTTTCGGCTAAAAGCCTACAAAAAATGGCTTACTATGCAGGAGCCAGATTGGGCAATGCTTAAATACGAAAAGCCAAATTTTCAGGACATTAGCTATTATTCAGCCCCCGTAAATACTCCCAAATATAACAGTTTAGACGAAGTGGACCCCGAACTATTAGCTACTTTCGAGAAATTGGGCGTTCCCCTAAAAGAGCAAAAAATGCTCTCCGGTGTTGCCGTAGATATTGTAATGGACAGCGTTTCTGTACACACCTCATTCAAAGAAACTTTGGCAGAAAAAGGCATTATTTTTTGCTCAATAAGCGATGCCATACAGGAACACCCAGAATTGATAGAAAAATACATGTCGAGCGTAGTACCAATTACCGACAATTATTACGGTGCATTAAATTCTGCCGTATTCACCGATGGCTCATTCGCCTATATCCCAAAAGGCGTGCGTTGCCCTATGGAATTATCCACCTACTTCCGTATCAATCAAGGAAATACAGGGCAATTTGAGCGAACGCTCATCGTAGCCGACGAAGGCAGCTATGTAAGCTACTTGGAAGGTTGCACAGCCCTGCAACGAGATGAAAATCAGCTGCATGCAGCTATTGTAGAAATCATTGCAATGAAAGATGCCGAAGTCAAATACTCCACTGTACAAAACTGGTATCCTGGCAACAAAGACGGGCTTGGAGGCATCTACAATTTTGTTACCAAACGAGGCATCTGCAAAGGCGACAACTCCAAAATATCATGGACACAGGTAGAAACAGGCTCTGCCGTTACTTGGAAATACCCCAGCACAATTTTACTAGGAGATAATTCCGTTAGCGAATTTTATTCCGTTGCCGTTACCAACAACTACCAACAAGCAGATACTGGTACAAAAATAATACACATCGGAAAAAACACAAAAAGCACAATCATTTCCAAAGGTATATCCTTGGGGCGAAGCCACAATACTTACCGAGGGCAAGTAAAAATAAACAAGGGAGCAGATAACGCACGCAACTACTCCCAATGCGACTCCCTACTTATCGGCGGGCAATGCGGTGCTCATACATTTCCGTACATCGACACCGAAAACCCTACCGCAACGGTAGAACACGAAGCCACCACCTCCAAAATATCCGAAGACCAAATTTTCTATTGCAACCAACGTGGGCTAGATACTGAAAACGCTGTAAGCCTTATTGTAAACGGATTTGCAAAAGAAGTGCTGAACAAACTCCCTATGGAATTTGCATCAGAGGCACAAAAATTATTAGCAATAACGCTTGAAGGCAGCGTTGGATAAATGGTAAGGTTCAAATTTGAAAAAAGTTTATAAAGACACCTAGATAATGAAACCTAAATTATTAATTTTACCGCTACTGTTACTAATTATTTCTTCTGCAAACGCACAAAAAACCGAAAAATTTATAACAAAAAACTATTTCGGAATAAAAGCTGGAAGTAATTTTTCGCAAATTAATTTGGATATTATTGAAACCAACCCAGTAATTAATTCGCAAGAATTTTTTAATGGAATTTCAGGGGGGCTAGTTTACAAAAACATGGAAGAACAATGGTTTGCCCTACAAATAGAGTTACTCTATTCTCAAAAATCAGGACAAAACTATTTCGACAAATCTAGCTTACCAGACACTTTAAATATGCCGGCATATATCCCTTATAATCTTACACTTAACCAAATTGAAATACCTGTACTTGCCAACCTTAATTTCGGAAAAGGAAACAACAAACTCAACTTCATACTCGGGCCTTATTTTGCATACACGCTCGGGAAAAAGATAAGCTTTACCAAAGGCACACAGCTTGAAAAAGGGCATTATCCTGCAACTGACCGCAACTACGAACTGGGCGTAAATATAGGCATCGGCTATGGCAGAATTATCAGCAACGGAATGCTCGAAGCCGAATTTAGATTTACACAAGCATACACAAATATCTACAACACAAAATCAGTAAACAAATCATTAATTTATCAAACACAAGCACTCACATTTTCAGTAAGTTACTTGTATAATTTATAGGTCAGATATTTATTTTCTAAAAATATCTAAAATCTAAAATCTAAACAAAAATGCTAAAAATAAAAAACTTAAAAGCAGAAATAGACGGAAAAGAAATACTAAAAGGCATAAACCTTGAAGTAAAACCCGGAGAAGTACACGCCATAATGGGGCCAAATGGCTCAGGAAAAAGTACCCTTGCATCAGTTCTCGCTGGGCGAGATATTTTTAATGTTACCGAAGGCACAATCGAATTTCAAGGCGAAAACTTACTCGACTTAAACCCCGAAGAACGTGCAAGAGAAGGCATTTTTCTTGCTTTTCAGTACCCTGTTGAAATTCCGGGCGTAAGCATCACCAACTTTATGCGGGCAGCCGTGGACGAACACCGCAAACACAAAGGGCTTGAACCACTTACTGCAGGGCAGTTCCTAAAGCTAATGAGAGAGAAAAAAGCCCTTGTAGAAATGGAAGCAAAATTAGAAGGACGTGCCGTAAATCAGGGCTTTTCGGGAGGCGAAAAAAAGAAAAATGAAGTCTTCCAGATGGCAATGCTCGAGCCCAAACTTGCCGTACTCGACGAAACCGACTCGGGCTTAGATATTGATGCTCTACGGGTAGTTGCCAATGGGGTAAACAAGCTCAAAAACAAAACCAATGCAAGTATCGTAATAACCCACTACCAAAGGCTTCTGGACTACATTGTACCCGACGTTATCCACGTACTTTACGACGGCAAAATAGTAAAAACAGGTGGAAAGGAACTCGCCTTAGAACTGGAAGAATTAGGCTATGATGCCATAAAAAAAGAAGCCGATTTAAACTAAATATTTAATTTTCACCTCCCCCTTTTTAATTAATAAAGAAACACAAATAAAAACATGAAAAAAATAATTTACGCAATAGCATTTGTAGCACTTATCGCCTCTTGTGGCGAAAACAAAGTAAATAAAGCTAAAGAATCTACAAAAAAAGTAGCCGACAAAATTACAGAAGTAAAAATAGAAACGCCCAAAAAACTACACGGCGACTCTGTCCTACTTGGTAGTTTTGATGTTGAAATAAAACTTACAGAAAGGGCCGCAAAAAAATTGAAAGAAGCCAAAGAAACCATTATAATCGCCTTATTTTATACTGCTGACCCCAAGGATAAAACTTCTAACGACTATCTCGAAAATGGAAATATCACCGTTCTTTCTAAAGATATTGAGTTGCCCGTAGGCACATATACAGCAACAATTCCGGGCTACTACATCAGTAAAGAAAAATTTGACTCCCTCGAAAAACCAGAAATAACCGTTACTGCAAACATCATTTCAGGACGAAAATCATCAGAATACAACTTACTCAGCTCACCAGAAATAATAGCAAAACCCATAGAAAAAGTAAAAGGCACAAAAGTAATCTTTGACACAGATTTGATATAACTCCCAATTTATTTTGTTTTTGAACTGTACTCAATAAAAGTCAATTTGGAATAATAATAAAATGAAAACTTTAGAATTTAAAAAGCTTCCACCACAGGAAAATATAGAAACCGTAAACGTTTATATTGCCTTAAACAAGGCAAGCCGAGCATTAGCGGAGCTAAAAGGCGAAGTTAAAACTATTCCAAACGAAACCATTTTAATAAATACACTTGGACTTCAAGAGGCAAAAGAAAGTTCGGAAATAGAAAATATTATTACCACTCAAGACGACTTATTCAAAGCCCAAATTGATAAAAACTTCAAGAATGTAGCAGCCAAGAGCTTGTAAATAACCTTTTTAAACACCCTTACACAAAAATTGAATTTATTGAAAACGACTTGAATGTTTCACGGTATACTGCTGCAAGTTACCTCAACAAGCTTGCCAAAGGAAAATATATTGAAAAAGTAAAAATCGGGAGAACTAATTTTTATATTAATTTACCACTCTTCCAACTTTTGCAGGACATTAACTAAACTAATATGTTTATAAAACACCTTTTTTTCAACACATCTAAAAAACGTGTTGAAAAAACCTTGTTTTTTCAACACATAAAAAAGCACAAAAGTAATCTTTGACACAGATTTGATATAAATAAAAAAGACCTCAACCAAGGCATAAAAAATACAGAATGAGCCCACAGAACGATTTAACAAAACAAGAATTTCTGCACACCTTAAATGTAGAAAATAAACACATAGCCACCCTAGAAGCAAAAAATACCGCTTTAGCGGATATAAAAAAATTTGCATTTCCATCAAAAAATGAGGAAGCATGGCGAAAAACAGATATTCGCCCCATCTTGCGACACCGCTACAAAAAAGGGCAGCCTGTAAAAGTTTCCCAGCACACTGTCGAAATGTACCGCATCACCGATTTTGATACCGATACACTCGTTTTTATAAACGGCCATTTCTCAACAGAACACTCCACCGTACAGCCCAACCAAAAAGGCTTTTTTGCAGGAAGTGCCAAAGTCGCAAAAAACAAATTCCCCGACACCTTCAAAACCCACTTTTCAAAAGCCGGATTTGAAGACGACAACCTATTTTCGGCCATCAATACTGCTTTCGCAGAAGATGGGTTCTGCATTTTATTGCCACAAAATTTCATAGCAGAAAAGCCCATTCGTATTCTCAACTTTACCGATGGCGATGACCAGAAAATCATTAACCAAACCCGCAATCTTATTATTGCAGGCAAAAATTCGCAAGCCAACATAATCTGTTCATACCACTCATTATCAACAAATTACACACTAAACAATGTAACAACAGAAATTTTTGTAGAGCAAAATGCAAACCTCAATTTTAGCGTCTTCCAAGGCGAAGGCGATGATGCTTTTCATATCTCTAATACACAAATTACACAACAGAAAAACAGCGTTTATACAGAAAACAGAACTACCCTCTGCGGAGCAATCGTACGCAATGCAATATCAGTAAAACTCGCAGGAGAATATGCCGAAACTACCCTCAATGGCTTATATATGCCCGACCGTGAGCAACATTTCGACAACCATATTTTCATAAAACACGAAGCCCCGCATTGCAAAAGCACACAGCTCTACAAAGGTATTCTGGACAATAAAGCAAAAGCCATTTTTACAGGAAAAGTATTTGTAGGCAAAAAAGCCGAAAAAACAGATGCCGTACAAGCCAATAAAAACCTACTACTTTCCAACTATGCCAAAGCATTCAGCCGCCCGCAACTAGAGATATACACCGACGACGTAAGTTGTGCCCACGGCTCAACCACTGGGCAGCTCGACAAAGAAGCCATCTACTATATCCGCACACGAGGCATCGGCGAAAAACAAGCACAAGTACTTATGACTTACGCCTTTGCAAGCGAAGTTATTAATAAAATAAAAAGCCAACCCTACAAAGAGTACATTGATTATCTGGTAGATATGCGGCTAAAAGGCGAAAAAGTTACCGGCATCTGCTCACAACAATATTGCCATGGGTGCTAAAAGCCCTAAGGGCTACCCTACCTTACAGTTAATGAAAAAGTTATAAAACTAAAGTTTCGGAGTGCTTAGCTCCTTAATATATACTGTATTTATTTTTAATTTGACTTTATCTTATTGATTTATTGTATTTATTTACAGGTAGTTACAAAAAGAATTCTTATTTTACGGCTTTTAAAGCAATTAACATTTTTATTATTTTATGTTCTGTTTTTTCTTGGTTAATAATTTTGCTTATAAAATTGTTAATATCTAAATCTCTTTGTCCAACCTTTTTACGGAAGCATATATCTCTAAAATGGACTTTTAAAATCATAAAAAACACCTTTACCCAATTTTGTAATTTCCTTAAAATTAGATATAAAAAAAAGAATTAAAAAAGTATCGTCTGATTTTACTCCTTTACTTTTTATTTCAGAAAATTTATTTGACAGAGCTTTGATTTTAAATCAATCAAAAGCATCAACCAATTTGTCTGAAAATTTTGTTTTAACTACTTCAAAAATAGTAATTTACATTTAATTATGCAACTTTTCCACACCCCTATCCTACTGATTACTAACCAATTAACACTTCTTAGCTTTTCTTGTAATAGCCTTATTATTAATACATTAACAAGTCCGAAACTTTAGTTCTTTATTAAAAATCCCAAAAACGGCCGACCCGCTGCCCGACATTGAGGCATAAATTGCTCCATCGGTGTACATTTGTGCTTTTAGTGCTGCTATTTCTGGGTGTTTTTTTAATACCGTTTTTTCAAAATCATTTTTGATATTATTTTTCCATTGCTCTACTGGTAATTTTATTAACTCTTTAAGTGAGGTTTGGGGCAGGTTTGGGGATATGCCTGAAAAGGCATCGGGGGTGCTAACAAAAATATTGGGTTGTATTGTTCTAATTTCGTATGGGCTTAAATCTAAGCTAATTGCTGAAAAAATATTGCCTGTTCCTTGGGCAAAAGTGGCTTTGTTTTGTATAAAAAAAGGGCAATCGCTGCCTAATTTTAGTGCGTAACTTTCTAATTTTTTATCCGTAATATTGAGCGAAAATAGTTGATTTACAGCTTTTAGCATAAATGCAGCGTCTGCCGACCCACCACCCAATCCTGCCCCTGCCGGAATGTTTTTTTGAAGTGTTATGCTTAAATTGGGTAATTTAAAGGCTTTTTGCAAAAGCCTAAATGCTTTAACAACTAGTTGTTTTCTGGGTCAATTTTTAAATCCATGCCATATTGCTCAAATTTAAAACCCTTGCTTTCTGTAATTTCTAGCTTATCTTTTAAAGCTATTGGGTAAAAAATGGTTTCTAAATCGTGAAAGCCATCGGCTCTTTTTCGGATTATATTTAATCCGATATTGATTTTTGCATTGGGATAAACGACCATTTAATTGGGGTTTTAAGTATTTTCTTTAATTGGGGCAAAGTAATAAATATTTTATTAAGTTTGTTAAAAAACAAACTTATAGGTATGGAACGTCGGGATTTAATAATGGACGAAATTGAACAGTTGGGGCAAATATTAGAAGCTATTATTTCTCGTTATTTTGGCATGAAGAGTAAACCGTACACCTCTGTAAATGAGAGTATTGCCATTGCTAATGTAGCCTTCCTATCCAAAGCAAACCTAGATGTTGATCAGTTACTTAAAACCCCGATAAATAGGCTTGCTAACTATTTCGATAAGTCCCGTTTTACAAGTAGGCAGCTTGAGATTATAGCTGATTATATAGCTGATATAGGAAAAGAAAAGCTACTGCTAAATGCCATAGACAGTCAGCAGAATATCCAAACAAGTATTGAAATTTATAGAATTGTTGATGTATTATCTGAAAATTATTCGCTAAAAAGGGCACAGAAAGTTAGCCATTTAAAATGGCTACTTGCTGATTTATTGTAAACCGGTGGGCTTATGTGGTAAGAATATCGGATACCCTTATAAGGTCTGCACTTACTGTTCTTGCACCTTTAATGGTTTTATTGAATGGCATATGGATAACTTCATGGTTTTTATAGCCCACCATTACACTTCGCTGATTGTCCATAAGTGCATCTACGGCGGCTACTCCTAGGCGGCTGGCTAAAAAGCGGTCAAAAGCCGTTGGCGACCCACCGCGCTGTGTGTGCCCAAGGACTGTTGCCCTAATGGATAGCTCTGGGAACTCTTTTTTCATGGCCTCTGTAAGCACTACTGCTCCGCCTCCTTTGTTGCCTTCTGCAACAATAAAAATATGCGATTTTTTATGCGGATTTTTCTTTATAAAGTGGGTTAGCAGTTTTTCTTGGTTATCAATTTCAGGAATTAAAACGCCCTCTGCCCCTGTTGCAATACCTGCTCTTACGGCAATAAATCCTGCATCTCGCCCCATTACTTCTACAAAGAAAATGCGGTCGTGCGATGTGGCAGTATCTTTTATTCTGTCTATGGCTTCGGTTACGGTATTAAGTGCAGTATCGAAACCGATGGTAAAATCGGTGCCGTACATATCATTATCAATTGTACCCGGAATGCCTACAAATGGTATATCGTACTCGGCAGAAAATATGCCTGCTCCGCTAAAGCTGCCGTCGCCTCCGATTACAATTACGGCATCAATTTTATTTTTCTTTAAATTTTCGTAGGCTTTTTTTCGTCCTTCTTCGGTGCGAAATTCGGCACAGCGGGCGGTTCTTAAAATTGTGCCTCCTTGCTGAATGATATGCCCTACGCTCTTGGAGTAGAGGGGGATAAAGTCGTTATTTATCATGCCTTTGTAGCCTCTTAGAATACCAAAAACTTCTAAATCGTAGGAGAGCCCTGTTCGTACTACGGCACGTATTGCGGCGTTCATGCCTGGTGCGTCGCCACCTGAAGTAAATACAGCTAATCTTTTTATTCTTGCCATTTCATTGTACTTTTTTTGTTCAAAAAAAACAGAAATCCATTTTTAGGATTTCTGTGTTATTGTCATCTAAATTTAAAGTAATCAGTCCTTTAAATTTCTGTTTGTTTTAACTTATGGAATTGTCAATCATGTTAATATTAAGCCCTGTAATTTCTCTAAAATCATCTATATCTTCCTCAATATCAACATCTTCGGTATCAAAGAACCAGTTAAATGTTACTTTAAAGCCTTTTTGCTGATGAAGTTTTAAGAGTTGTAAAATATCTAGTAGTTTTTTGGAGGTACTTGTGTTGTAGTAAGCTAGGCGGAGGTTGAAGGTTATTGATTTTCCGGGTAAGCTCATGTATTCACGCAACCAGTCTAGAAGTGGCTCGTAAAACTCGTCGGTTTGCTCTATATAGGATTCGCCTGAAAGCTCGCATATCCCAGTAGTGGCATCAAAATCAACTGAGGGGATGTAAAATTCATCTTCAACAGCTTCTATTTTGAGGTTTCTCATAGCTTGTGGTCGGTTTTATTTTTTTAGTCTGACGGCAAAGATAACAAATGCGCCTTTTTCGTCTAATTTAATTATTTTGTGTTGCACTTTTCCTGCAGAAAGTAGTGCAATTTGGGTAAGCCCTGTATGCTCATTGCTAGGGCTTTCTAGTTGAAAGCGTTTAAATTGTTTTTGCCCGTCTCTGTCTAACGCATTTACGATACCACATATTTTATTTATGCCTTCGGTTCTACTGGTTTCAATTTTATTGCCTGCGGCAAAAACGAAATAATCGCCTTCTTCTTGCAGAACAATAATGCCTGTGCCAGATGAGCGTCCTAAGTGCACTTCTCTTTCGCAGGAGTAATAGGAAATATTTTGAGCTAGCTCTACAAATACTCTAAATACTTTGCGGCTTAGCCTTGCATTTTTAAGTGAAACTTCGATATTTTTTGCCATTACCGAGAGAACCCTTTTATCAAAAGTGCCTTGATAGGCTATTAGAATACTTTTCCTGTAAAAGTCAAAAATATCTTTTAGTTTTTCGTTTTCAAATTCCTGCTTCATAATTGTGGCAAATATATAAAAATAAAAAGAGTTTAAAAATACCGCTTCAGTTTATCATTAAAAAATCATTAGCACAATTATTAAGCCAATTTATTTCTTTTTAATTTTTTTGTATATCAATTTTACATTTGTAATATCGGCATATTTGCTTTTTGAGCCTATACTGTGTTTGTATAGCCAGCCCGTTATTCGTTCTATTTTTTTCTTAGGATTGGTAATAATAAAAACTTCATGGTTTTGTTTTTTGCCATTGTTTGCTAATGCTCCATTTTCTTTAACCTCTTTTGTGCCATCTTTGTACCTTACCATTATGCTCATAATTGGGTGTAGCGATTTGTCGTCTGGGTAAATTTTGTAATCGGCAGAGAGGGTATATATCCCCTGTTCTTTTCGGCGTATTGAAAAAGGTATTGTAGCTCTTTTGCCGTCTTTTGGCATTTTCCAACTGGTCTTTTTTTTCCAAATATCATTTTTATCTTTCTTTTTTTTCTTGGGTTTTCCGTCTTCTTTTTTCTTCATCGCTTTAAGCGATTGTATCACTTTAGAATAGACTTCTTTGTATTGTTCGGGGTGCTGGCAGTAAAAAGCGACTGTCTGCTCAAAATCGTGCCGAGTAACCGAGTGTTTTTTAAACACATGATTGTAAAGCGATGTTGTCGCTTCCTTGCCTTTCTTTTTATTGAGCCCACCAGCAGTAATCATGCCATCTGCAAGGTGCATATCAACTAATATTTTTACGAACTTTTCTTTGGGGATACTGGCTTCGCTCTCTTGCCCTTTTTGGCAAGTAATTAAAAGTAGTGAAGCTATTAAAATATAAGCTATCTTTAGTTTCATTCGTTTTATTTTCGGATATGTTTGTGCCTAAGCCCTTGCATGGGGTTAATCCCAGATTTTATGTACCAGTTACAATTTAATCTACAAAATTAATAAAAAA
>CAMZKQ010000228.1 GCA_947311265.1 uncultured Chlorobiota bacterium
ATGCTGGTATATTAAGTTATACGCACAGTTCCTCAAAAAGTTTCACAAAATCATAAAAAAAGTTAAAAAAAGTTAAAGTGTATTCATTAGCAACTAGTAATCAGTAATCTACAAGCAAAATTATTTTTTAATAATTCGTCTAAAGCTAATTAATTTGCCTGTCCCATCTATTGCTTTCACAAAATAAAGCCCTGCGGGCATGTTTTTCAGTGAAAATCTTAACTGGTTATCATGGCAGGTTTCAGCTTGTATTATACGCCCTTGCGTATCGTAGAGGATTATTGTAGAGGTATTTTCGGTAATGGCTGCTGGTAAGGTTATGGTAAGTTCTTCTTCAACAGGGTTAGGAAAAATAGACATGGCTACTGGCTCGTGTTTCCTTTTGGACATATCCATTGCGAAAGCAATTGTATCTGCTGAAATTAAAAAATCAACATTATTGCTACTCGATACCCGTTCGGTGAGATGAACTTGGTAGTTTACCGTCTGTAAACCAGTCTTTTCTGGGTGGATATAATAATCGCCTAGTGGCAGAAAATCAAATTCAAACTCTCCTGTTTCGGTATCGGCTAGTGTAAAATCCATAGGTTTCTTATCTGCATTTAGCAAGAGTATCGGGATTTTCCCATTGTAGTTAAGCGTCTTTCCATTTTTCTGTTTAAGTGTCCCTTTTATAGTGCCTTTTCCGTAGTAAGGTGCATCAAAAGATACTAGGTGAAGGTTAAAATCGTCCCTTTCTTGGGTTACATCGTTATTAACCGCATCTTGCCAAAAAATTCCGCCTCCACTATAGGTGGGGATAAATTTGGGAAATAAAAATGTTCATAATCAAATTCATAAATGGCATAGAAAATATATTCTCCGGAGGCAATATCTTCATAATTATAGTTACCGTCTTTAGCATCAGTAATTATGGGTGTAGAAAATTTCGCTCTATCTTTTTTATAAAGATATACTGTACCGCTTGGCATGGGTGTATTTTTAAGGTAAATTTTGCCACCTATTTTCTGCGTTCCTTTTACAGTTACTTGCTTGCAAAGTTTTGCCTGGCAACCATATAGGCCTCTAATTATAGAGCAAACTTGATAATTTCCATCTACACGGTAGTGGTGGCTCACCTCTTTTCCTGAAAGGTATGCCCCATTGCCTAAATCCCAGCTATAGGCAGAAACATACTTTTTACTATTTGATTTTAATTCTATATTCCTTTGATTATCAACAGTGTACTCAAATGCAGGATTACATTTATAGTCTTTATCGGAAAGGCAAATTTCAAAATTAACTTTTGATTTCCCTGAAAAACTATAGACTGTTCTAGTGTAATCTATATCGCATTTGCTTAGCGTATTAATTAAGATGGGGATAGATTCTCCTTTTGCAAAAGTAAAACTAATTGAGTATTCGCCGTCAGCATTAGTAATGGCTTCTTCGGGGCGTTGGGTTTGGTTTTTATAAAAATAAATGGTCTGGTTAGGCACAGCTAAACCGAAGCGTGTTTCGGTAATTTTACCTTTTATAGTAAAATTGTAAGCAAAACTACTGCTTGTTATTAGAATTGATAATATGGCAATAATACTTTTCTGCACCTATTTTATTCACCCTTAACATTTATTATTACTGAATAGTTCGGTCATTTTATTAGCCTTTTTCTATATGGTTATTGAAACTACAAAAAGAGCTAATTTCTCAAAGGTATATTTTTTAGTTAAAATAAAAAATTTTCTTGAAACTTGTATTTTAGGAAACGTTTAAAATTATTTAATTCTCAGGCTCTGTTTTGGGTTTGTAATCATATCAGCCCAAAGAAAATTGATACATAATACAGCCCTGTAATTATAAAAATAACTGCCGTAATATACCGCATTATTTTTTCAATTTTAGTAATTTTAGTATAAAAAACACCTACTTTCCCAACTGCAAAAGCCAGTAGGTAGGTAAATAATATTACGGGCAATCCTGTTCCGAATGCAAAGATTATTGGTAAATATAATCCGTTTGCATCTGCAATAGTCATAGGAATAAGCATTCCGAAAAATAATGCACCGCTATAGGGGCAAAAAGCTAGGGCAAATATCAGCCCTACCAGGAAAGCCCCTAATAGTCCTTTATCCTTAAATTTACTGGCTAGCTTTTCGGTAAAGTTAGATTGGCTAAGAAAATTTAGGCGGATAATGTTTAACATTATCAGCCCAATTATAATCAGTAATGGACCTAGGTATTTTTCGCCGTTTTGGTTAAAAAATCGGGCTAAATGGAACTTACTTGCACCAAAATATAAAACTAAACCAATGGTAGTGTAGCTAAATGCCCTGCCTAGGAAATAAATAATGCCACTTAAAAATACTTTTTTTTTGTTGGTGATGCTTTTAGAAATAAATGCCGTTGCCGTTATATTTGTAGCCAAAGGGCAGGGGCTAATGGCGGTCATTAGCCCGAGTATAAAAGCAGATAATAGCGGGATATTATAGCTATCCAAGAATGCTTGTAAAAATTCCATTTACAATTTTTTTAGCTGTTGCTCAATCTTTGCTTTTAGTGCTTTTGAAAAGGCGACTTTATCTCTTCCTTTTGAAAAGGCAAAGCTGGTTAGGTTTATTTTTTTTGCTTTGCCACCAATTCTTACATTCAGGAATAGTGCTGTTCCTGCGGCTTCAAACGCCTCTGCTTTTACCGCATTTTTTTCTTGGTCTATATTTACTGTTTGAAAAGTAATTTCCCCGTTTTCCAGCTCTTTTGCAAAATAGGTATCAAGCGTATATTTTGTGTTTGCCTCAATGGCCTTGCAGGTTATACATCTGTGGGTTGAGTAAAAATCAATCACTTCTATAGTATTCTTTTCAGTGTTTACTATTGATTGTTTTTTTTGAGCCTCTTCGGTGCACGAAAATAGTATTAGGCTCAAGACTAAGAGTGCTAAAAATTTATTTTTTTTCATCTAAATCCCAATATTGGTTTATATGTTTAATTCCTTGATGAGCTGTTAAATCAAATTTAACAGGTACAATTGATACAAAATTATTTGCCAAAGCCCATTCATCGGTATCTTCGCCTTTATCTTTATTTACAAATTCACCAGTTAGCCAATAGTATGGATTGTTATGAGGGTCTTTTCTTTCGTCAAACTCTTCTTCCCAATTAGCAAAAGCTTGTCTACATATTTTTATTCCTTTGATAGCTTCAGTAGATTTTGAAGGGATATTTACATTTAATAAAGTATTATCTGCA
>CAMZKQ010000229.1 GCA_947311265.1 uncultured Chlorobiota bacterium
CCTTTGGCTGTCTTGTATTTTGCCCAATCAAATAAACTCAAACATAAGGTTATTGTGCTGGAATCTAACAAGAAAATTTTTGATTTTATTCTGAACTTTTTTTGCTTAAACTTCGCCTGCTGTCCTAAATATTTTGAGAGCTCATAATAGTAATCTCTAAATAATGTCCAATCACGTCGTTTATTCTGATAGCTTATACTTGATTTTGATGGGGCTTTAATTACGCCAAGATGATTTAAGTTGCCTGTTGCACTTCGTAAACCATTACTAATGTCTCGAACTGATTTGCTGTTTGCAAATTGTCCAAAAAGCATTGAAATTAAATGTGTCCAAGAATTAAATCCTTTTTGATGTTTATCGGTTTGTTTTGGTTCAACCTCAAAGTTAATTATTTTGAGGAAAAATTACCCTTTCTTTTTTACTTGTTAAAAAAACGTTTAGGACGCTATTGGATTTAAGATAAAAAACTGCAAGAATCTTAAATACTTTTATACCTTTGGCTGCATTTTTGTACTTATTCAAAACTAAAAAAAACTTTTAAATTTCAGATGCAAAAGCACCTCCTTTTCATACTCACAATACTAATAAGTTACGGCAGTTTTGCCCAAGAGTTCTCATTTAAGAACTACTCTGGCAACGGCAGCCCGGGAGGTGTATTTGTTTTAGATACTTACCAAGACTCAAAAGGTTTTATTTGGTTTGCACACTATTGAGCTTAAAAAAGGGGATACATTCTACGCCTTTTCTGATGGCTATGTGGATCAATTTGGAGGCACAAAAAACAGAACTGAAAAATTCATGACCAAGCGTTTTAAAGAGCTACTACTCTCTAATGCAGAAAAACCAATGGCAGAGCAAAAGCTAGCGTTAGACGAAAATTTCATTAATTGGAAAGGCAATGGCTTGCAAATTGATGATATTCTTGTAGTTGGGATAAAAGCATAATACGGCTTACTTTTTCTATTAAAAACAGAGAAGTCGCACATTACTACTTACCCTTCTTCTTCTTCCTTTTCTTCTCATAGATAACTGTTTTCCCTAAATCGAAGGCAGAAAAACGCACATACCTTTTAGGATTTTCTCGCATATCTCTCAGTAACCTATTCAAATTATAAGATGAGTTTTCAAGATTTTGATATAAAGTATCGTTATGGATTAGCATACCCATTGAGCCTTCACCAGCATTAATTTTATCTGTAATTTTCTGTATATCGGCCACAGCCTTTTCTGTATTTTTAATTACCGAAATAAAATCGGCTTTTGCCAAAGTATCGCTAAAATTAGATAAATTCTGAATTGTATTCGTAATCTGTACGTTATTGTTCTCCACATTTTCAACAATTGATGCCGTACTTGCCATAATCCTGGCAAGGGTACTTTTTTCGGCTTCCATAATTGTATCAAGTGTAAAGGTAGTGTGTTCCAGTGTCTTAAGCGAAATACGAACACTCTTAAAACTATTCGATAGGTTTTTTCGCATATTGGTATCGAAAATAGCACGCATTGCAGTAAGTACTGTATCAAAAGAGCTAATCATCTCTTCGGCTTTCTTTTTTAACGGTAATATCTGCATATTTACCTCATCTTTAAAACTGCTTTCAATTGAGGAAATTAATGTATCGCCAGAATTGAGTTTAGCATGATTTTGAGAAAAATCTTGAATAATCCGCACGCCTTTAGAGCCCATTAAATCGACACTAAAGATTTCCGCCTTGGCATCGGCATAAATGGGGTATTGCTCCAAAATTAAAAACTCTAGAATTAGTTTTCCTGAATTATCTGGCTTAAAATGGATTTTTGAAACTTGCCCAATTTTAAAGCCATTGAGCATAACAGGGCTCGAAACCCTTAGCCCCTCAATGCGTTGATATTCGCCATAAAATTTATTATCTTTTTTAAAGATATTATCCCCTTTTAGGAAATTAATTCCCCAAACAAGTAAAAATATAGCCAAAAGCACAAGTGCTCCTGTAAGTATTAATCGTCTTTTTTCCATTTTATTTCTTTTTCTTTCTTAAAATTGCAAGTGCCTGTTTTACAGGGATTTTTTTCCCTTTTTTAAACGCCACCACATAAGCGTCGGGTACTTTTTTTCGTACTTTTTTCTGAATTTCAAGAATGGCCTCAAAATCCGAAGTTTTCCCGGTGGTATATCTGTAGCGATTTTTGTAAAAGTATTCATTTATATCCTTAAAACCATAAAAATTACGAGGCGTTTTTTTTATTTTGTTAGGCGAAGCTGCAATTTGCACTTTAAATACGATAGATTTATCAATCCTTAGCGTGCTAGTCGTTGGAGGGGTCTGCCCTGCTTTTCCGCCATTTTGATGAAAAGTGCCTCCACTCTCAACCTTTTTTTTGTAGCCCTTAAATGCACGGTAAATGGCCGAAGCAATTATTGATTGCCCATAATCGCTAGAGAGGTATTGGCGTTCTTCTGTGTTTGAGATAAAGCCTGTTTCTACCAATACCGCTGGCATTGTGCAGTTCCATAACACCATTAATTCGGCTTGCCTTACCCCCCTATTTTTGCGAGATGCCCGTTTTTCAAATTGATTTTGAATGGCATAGGCAATCGACAAACTTTGCTCTAAAAAAGCCGTTTGGTACAAGGAAAATATGATGTCCGTTTCTTCGGAATTGGGGTCGAATCCTTTGTATTTTTTTTTGTAATTTTTTTCGGTAAGAATTACCGAATTTTCAAGTTTGGATACTTCAAGATTTTCTTTGGCCTTATCCAGCCCCATTACAAAACAGGACGTGCCTTTGGCTTTCTTACTTTTGCTCGAATTAACATGAATGGAAATAAAAAGGTCGGCTTTATTTTGGTTGGCAATTTCGGAGCGGCGGTAGAGTTCTATAAACTTATCTGTTTTTCGGGTGTAAATTATTTTTACCCCTTTGATGTTTTGTTTTATGTACTTTCCTAGTTTCAAGGCTATTGCAAGTGTAATGTTCTTCTCTTTGTATTTTCCATGATTGGCACCCGGGTCTTTGCCACCATGCCCAGCATCAATAACTACTGTTTTTATTTTTTGCTTTTGTGCTTGTAAATCATTATGTAGTAACAGGCTAGAGAATAAAATACTAGTTATTATAAGGTGTATTTTCATTGTGCATAGGTTTAAAAGTTCAATATATTAGGCAATACTTAGATAATGAGCAGACCTGCATCTCGCAACTTCTCCATTTGATTAGAACTCCAAAAATCGTTAAAATAGTTAAAAAAAGTTTCATAACTAGCTTTTATTTCTGAAAAACGCATCGAATGCCCTTTTTGGGCATTAATATTTGCCAAAATATTAAGCAACCAATCTGCTTTTTCGGCAAGCAAAATAACTTCAAAAGAATAAGCTGGGAAATGAAACGTTAAATTCGTTTTTTTTACTAAACTGTGTTTTGTTATATTTATAACCTCTGGCATTTCTCCTAGCCAGACTACTTTTGAACTCGGTTTTACTGGCAAATTGTCTTGCTGGGCAATACTTTGTTCTATTAAATTATGTTTAATTGTCGTTTTAGGGATTTTAAAATCAAACCAATCTTGCAAAGGGAAGTCAAAGCAGCTGCCGTGCATAAAATTGAGTAAAGATTTTTTTAAGCCGAAGTTGAATTTTTCATGCTTGATGTTTGTTTTATCAGTAAACTGTACGTCGTTATTGGCAAACGTTATGGGCGAATAATTAGGTGTAATATTGTAGCTTTCAGGCTTTTGCCCGATAGGGCTATGTGCCGTTAAGGCAAATTGATGCCAAAAGCCAGAGCGTACAATCCCGGCCTTGAAAATTTGCCGAACAACCTCCAAGCTATCTATTGTTTCCTGCACGGTTTCCGTTGGGAAGCCATACATAAGGTAGGCATGTACCATAATGCCTGCATCAGTAAAATTGGCCGTAACCCGTGCTACCTGCTCAATGGTAACACCTTTGTTTATTAGCTTTAAGAGCCTTTTGGAGGCCACCTCTAAACCACCAGAAACGGCAATGCAGCCAGAGGCTTTTAACAACAAGCAAAAGTCTTCTGAAAAAGCCTTTTCAAAGCGTACATTAGTCCACCAAGTAACCACCAGTTGGCGGCTTATTATTTCCAGAGCTACCGATTTCATTAAAGCGGGCGGTGCCGCTTCATCAACAAAATGAAAGCCCCGCTCGCCAGTTTGCTCAATTAGTTCTTCCATTCTATCCACCAAAAGTACCGCTTTTGCCGGCTGATAATGCCCAATATAATTTAGCGTTCCATCGCAAAAAGTACATTTTGCCCAGTAGCAACCGTGTGCCATCGTTAGCTTGTTCCACCGCCCATCGCTCCAAAGGCTGTGCATCGGGTTGGTAATTTCGATGACCGAAATGTATTTATCCAGCGGCAAGCCTGAATAGTCGGGCGTGCCTATTTCTGCGTGTTTATAATCTTTTAGTTTTGATGTGTTTGAATAGTGTACCACCCCATCTTTTAGTAAAAAAGTACGTTTTAAGTCTAAATTTGCATTATTTATTATATTTTGATATAATAATTCGATCGGCAATTCGCCATCGTCTAGCGTAATATAATCGAAAAACTCGAATACTCTAGCATCAGAAACCGAACGCAGTTCGGTATTGGGGAAGCCCCCACCGAGTGCAATTTTTATTTTAGGATATTGCTTTTTTAGGTATTGAGCCAGTTTAAAAGCACTGTATAAATTACCCGGAAATGGTACAGAAAAGCAGATTAATTGAGGTTGGTTTTTATTTATTCTACTTGCCAAAATTTTGATGGCAACCTTATCAATAAAAGTGTTTTTTGTATTTAGATTTTGATAAATATTATCAAAGCTATTTGCACTTCTGCCTAGCTTTTCGGCATATCTACTGAACCCAAAATTGGTATCAACACAGTCCACAATAAAATCGGATAAATCCTCTAAAAAAAGAGTGGCTAAGTGTTTTGCTTTGTCCTGAAACCCCATTTCTCCAAAAGCCCAATCTTCGTCATCTAGTTGATTAAAGCGGCTGGCTTGTGGTAAAAAGTTGGGCGTACAAATTAGCCTTGCTAGGTTTTGATTTTTGCCTTGCAAAAAAAGAATTATATCATCAATAAGCCTAATGTAATGCCCCTTTAAGGCAAAAATAAATGTTGAGTTTTCTGATATTATTTTATTATTATTGTGGGCAAAGGCAAACATATCTTCTAAGCCTTTTTTAGAAAAAAGTGCTAAAATAGTATCTATGCCTAAATCCATTTGGGAGGCATGGATATTTTTTGTTTTCAAAAAACCTTTAAGGTAGGGCGTGGCAGGGTAGGGGGTATTGAGTTGGGTAAATGGGGGGGTTATTAAAAGTATTTTGTTCAAAAGCTAAGGTTTAGAATTGAGTTTTGCCGTATTGTTTTTTGTAAAAATGTTATTTTTATTTGTTTTGAGAAAAAAAAGTGTAATGATTTTATAATCTAGGTTAAAATTTTTCCAAAATTTATACTTTTGTTTAGCTTTGTCTATTCAAATAAATAAAATTGAAGCGAAGCTTAGTGAAAAAAATACATCAACTTATATTAAAATCGTATGTTGGGCCTTTTGTTGTTACTTTTTTCATCTCCACATTTATATTGCTGATGCAATTTTTGTGGAAATGGATAGAAGATTTTGTGGGCAAAGGGCTAGATTGGTTTGTCATTGTTAAAATTCTTTTTTATGCTTCTGCCAACCTTGTGCCTATGGCATTGCCCTTGGCAGTATTATTGGCCTCGGTAATGACCTTTGGTAACATGGGCGAGCATTACGAACTTACTGCCCTGAAAGCGGCAGGTATTTCCTTGCAGAAAATAATGCGGTCGGTGGTTATTTTTACGATATTTATAAGCATCGGGGCTTTTTTCTTTTCTAATAATGCCTTGCCATATACGAACTTAAAAATGGCCACCCTCCTTTTCGACATTACCCACAAACGCCCTGAACTGAACATAAAACAAGGCGTTTTTAATAATGATATTGAAGGCTATAGCATAAAAATTGCCCATAAAAGCAAAACCTCTGAAATGATGTATGATTTCATGATTTATAACCATACTTCCCGGCAGGGTAATCCAGATGTTGTACTGGCAGATTCTGGCACAATTCGCCTGACCAAGGACAGAGAGAATATGATTATAACCCTCTATAATGGAGAGTCTTACGTGGAAATGAAGGACAAAAAAAGGCGGCGAGATAAAGAACACCCCCACCGGCAAGATAAGTTTGATAAACAGACTATTATTTTTGAACTAAAAGGCTTCGACCTTAAAGAAACTGATGATGGTTTATTTAAAAATAATTATCAAATGCTCAACGTTTCGCAGTTGCTACATGCCATCGACTCGCTGGATAGTGTAATCGTATTAAGAGTTGATAAGCAGGCGATAAATATGATAAATGGCAGCTATTTTAGGTTCGATAAAAGGGTCAATAAAAAAGATTCGGCAGCAGTAAGGAAAGATTCGCTAATGAAATTGACCAAGGGAGAAGATTTACCAATTGTGCTTGATTTTGATAAAATTAAGAAAATTCAAGGCAGTCATAAACGAAAAAAAGCACTGAAAACAGCCATTGCACATGCCGAACGAGCCGCAGCAAGAGCTGCTTCCTCAACAAAAGATATTTTTGAAAAAGGGAAATGGAAACGAAAGCACCAATTGGCTTTGTTCTCAAAATTTACACTTTCTGTGGCCTGCCTTATTTTCTTTTTGATAGGTGCACCGCTAGGAGCAATTATCCGCAAAGGCGGGTTTGGTATGCCATTTTTAGTGTCGGCTATCCTGTTTATTTTTTATTATATGATTATGATGACTGGAGAAAAATTTGTTCGAGAAGGCATATTGCCCGCCTATATAGGCTCTTGGATGGCAACAGGAGCATTGCTTCCGCTAGGTGTATTCCTTACCTACAAAGCCACCACCGACTCGGCTTTGCTAGATACCGATGCTTATGTAAATGCCATTAAAAAATTCTTCGGTAAAATAAAAAAGATGCCTATATTAAAACGCTTTTTTACACCAGAAATCAATGAATATACTGCAAATAACAAATAAAGTACCTTATCCACCAAAAGACGGTGGGGCAATTGCCATTCTTACGCTAAGCCAAGGCTTTGCCCAGCAAGGACACTCTGTAACAGTACTTGCCCTAAATACCAACAAACACTATTTTAATATCCAGCAAATCCCGAAGGGAATTACCGAAAAAATAAAATTTATAGCCCTAGATATTAATACCGACCTAAAACCCATTGCGGCACTCAAAAATTTCCTATTTTCCAGTACACCTTATAATGCAGAACGCTTTATTTCAGAAGCATTTAAACGCAAAATATCAACACTCTTAGCCAAAGAAAACTTTGACATCATTCAGCTCGAAGGGCTTTATTTAATGCCTTATGTAGAACATATAAAATCCATTTCAAAAGTACCAGTAGCACTTAGGGCACACAATATAGAACACGAAATTTGGGAACAAACTTTAAAGCAAGAAACAAAAACTTTAAAAAAGTTTTATGTGGCCAACTTAACCAACCGCTTACGGAAATTTGAATTGGAGTTTATAAATAAATATGACTTTCTTGTACCAATAACCCAGCGAGATGCCGATAAATTTAAAGGCTTTAAAAACACAAAACCAGTACATGTAAGCCCAACAGGCGTAAACGCAAAAAAATATCAACCCACACAAAAACAACCCAATAACCTGAAATTTTTTCATATCGGGGCGATGGACTGGACACCCAACCAAGAAGGGCTACTCTGGTTCTTAGAAAATGTATGGCAAACGATTGCAGAAAAGTACCCCGAAGCCGAATTTGCAATTGCAGGGCGAAATGCCCCAAAATGGTTCGAGGAAAAAATCCTACAATACCGAATAAATTACCTAGGCGAAGTAGATAATGCCTTGGATTTTATGCACGATAATGCAATAATGATTGTGCCACTACTCTCTGGCTCGGGCATGCGGATTAAAATTATTGAAGGGCTGGCAGCAGGAAAAGTAATCATTTCCACAAAAAAAGGAGCAGAAGGCATACCAGCCATTCATAAAAAAGAAATACTTTTGGGCGATAGCCCAAGCGAATTTATTAGCAATATAGAACTCATATTGGGCGATAAAAAACGCTTTTCTGAAATTTCTATCCGTGCAGTTGATTTTATTGTCAAAAAATTTGATAATTTTGCCATATCAAAAGCACTAACCGATTTCTACGAAAAAGAAATTAAACTAAAATAGATACTTACTACTTTGCAGATATTTTTTCAAATATTATTTTGGAGTTCCATTTTAGCGATATTTCACAGTTACGTTTTCTATCCCTTTTTGCTCAAAATATGGGCAAAAAACAAAAAAGAAGATAATAATATCTTCCCAAAAGACAGCCCCAATTTGCCAAAGGTATCCATACTGATGGCAGTATTTAACGAAGAGGAAGTAGTAGAGCGTAAACTAAATACCGTCCTAAATTCGTTATATCCGCACGAAAAGCTCGAAATACTAGTTGGCTCGGATAACTCCACAGACCAGACCAATAAAATAGTGGCTGCTATGGCAGGAAAATTTCCGATGATAAAATTTCGGAATTTTGAAAGTCGGCAAGGCAAACCATCTATCATCAACCAGTTGAGCGACAACGCCTTTGGCGATATTTATATCCTTACCGATGCCAATGTAATGTTCCACCCCGATGCTATTTACGAAATGGTAAAGCACTACAAAAACAAACAAATTGGGCTAGTGGACACCAAAATGATTAACACCGAACCCTCTATTTCGCAAGACGGTATTTCGGTACAAGAAAGCAGCTATATCTCAAGGGAAGTTTATATTAAACACCAAGAAGGCGTGCTTTGGGGGACAATGATGGGGCCATTTGGGGGCTGCTACTCGCTTAGAAAAGAGCTATTTATAAAAGTCCCCCCCAACTCATTGGTCGATGATTTTTATATCTGCATGAATGTGCTCAAACAAAAAAAAGACACCATAAATTGCCTCGATGCAGAAGTGTACGAAGATGTATCGAATAACTTAAAGGACGAATTTAAGCGGAAAATTAGAATTGCAACAGGCAATTTTCAGAACCTACAAACCTTTTCAGGGCTTCTGTTTTCGGGCAAAAAAGGACTTTCTTTTAGCTTTATTTCGCATAAAATAATCCGCTGGTTAGGGCCTTTTATCATACTTGCCTCATTTGTTTTTAACCTTATCATTTTTTCATACAGCAAATTTTACGCTTATACATTACTGGGCTATACAATTCTAATTCTGCTTCCACTTTTAGATTTTCTGCTGCGTAGCATGAAAATTCATGTAAAAATACTGAGATTTATTACACATTTTATCAGTATGAATATAGCATTGTTGGTAGGATTTTTTAAATTTGCATCGGGAGTAAAATCTGGCGTGTGGAATCCTACAAAAAGAAACCAAACGGGGAAGTAAATAAAAACAGAGTACTTGAAGTATAACTTATGCCAAATCAAAATAAAGACAAAAAAATAGCACTCGACACCATCGAAGAGGCCTTGTTTGCAATAAAAAAAGGTGAAATTATTATCGTAGTAGATGATGAAGACCGAGAAAATGAAGGCGACTTCATAACCTCGGCAGAGCTAATTACACCCGAGAAAGTCAATTTTATGGCCACCCATGGGCGCGGGCTAATTTGTGCCTCAATCCCCGAAGACCGCTGTGCATTTTTAGGGCTAGAATTAATGGTAGGCAAAAATGCCAACAACTCCTTGCACGCCACCCCATTTACCATCTCGGTAGATTTGCTTGGCGATGGCTGTACCACAGGAATTTCGGCACAAGACCGCTCCAAAACCATAAAAGCACTCGTTGATGATACTACAAAAGCCGACGATTTTGCCCGGCCCGGGCATATATTTCCACTAAAAGCAAAAAATAAAGGCGTATTGAGGCGTTCGGGGCATACCGAAGCAGTGGTTGATTTAATGCGGATTGCCGGGCTAAAACCAGGCGGTGCTCTTGTCGAAATTATGAACGAAGACGGCACAATGGCACGCCTGCCAGATTTAGCAATCATTGCCCAGAAATTCAATTTAAAATTAATCTCTATAAAAGATTTAATAAAATACAGGCTAGAAACCGAAAGCCTAATCGAAAAAGGCGATGAAGTAAAAATGCCCACTAAATTTGGCGATTTTAAACTCGTGCCTTATCGCCAGCTATCCAACGGCATGGAACATGCTGCCCTTATAAAGGGCAGTTGGGAAGTTGGGGAAAATATTTTAGTTCGGGTACACTCCTCCTGCGTAACGGGCGATATTTTTGGCTCAAAACGTTGCGATTGTGGCGAGCAACTCCAAAAAGCAATGCAAATTATAGAAAAAGAAGGCAAAGGCGTAGTGCTTTATATGAACCAAGAGGGGAGGGGCATTGGTTTCTTTAATAAAATTAAAA